>DYRK01000169.1 GCA_020718785.1 Desulfatirhabdium butyrativorans
ACGACTAAGAGTAAGACTAAAACTGCATAGTTTGACTAATTTTTAAACGCCTTCTAGATGCGTTAAATAAACGTTGCAGAGAAGCGGGAGAAGTCATGAAGGATGCATGCAAAGAAAGGCAAATGGAGATATTGAGAAAACAGGAAGAAATTAGGAGCCGATATCGTTAAGTAAGGTAAAAATAAAATGAGATGGAATCAGTCGCCAGCACATATCCCTTGCCATCATTGTTCAGAAGGCTTTCATCCGATAGGAACTATTTTTTGTCCTAACACGGGAAAGCCCCTGAAAAGCAATTTCTTAAAAATTGTTTCAGCTTCCCTTGCGGCTGTTATTTTGATAACAGGAACATGGTTTCTTGTTGAACATTTCAGAAAAACACCTGTTGCAGATTTTCACCCTGAACCGACGCCGACGGTGACTGAATATCAGACAATGACTCTGCAAACTCCATTTAAGGATAATTTTCATCGTGAGCTGGCACGGACGACTCTTGAGCCGGAGACGACATCTACGACACTTGAACCGGCACAGACCGAACCTGAACCTGAGCCGATACCGAAGGTTCAGCCAAAACCTGTTATCAGTCTGACAGCACCTTTTTCCATACATGAGGACAGATATCAGACTTTATTTAATTCTCTCATAAAAGGCGGAATCAAACCTGAGAGGATAGTTGAAATTTTCTCTTCAGCAAGAGCAAAAAAAGTTGACATGACTCCTGTTGAGAAAATGTCTGAAAAAGTAATTGTTCCAATATCTGAAAGAACAGCAAAAGAATCCCGGCTGATTGCCGGAAAGATAAAGAAACATTTAGAGAATTATAAAACAGATTATGATAATCTTGAAAGAAAATTCCGTGTCAACAGAGAAGTTGTGGCAGCTATTCTGTTTAAGGAAACATCGCTTGGGGCATATCTTGGAAATTACGAGTCCTTTACAGTGCTGAACAGTATATTGAGTTTTATGGAATTGCCGGATATTGCTGATATCCGTAAAAAAGCCAGAACAGAAAGGATTATTTCGACATCTCAGAGGAGTTTGGAGGGATTATTGAGGTATTGCGATAAATATCAGATTGACATAACAACTAAAGAATTTCCTTCAAGCTTCAGCGGAGCCGTAGGCATCTGTCAGTTTTTGCCGATGTATATGGATTATGCAATAACGAGTGGCAATAGTATTCCGGATCTGTATAAAATGTCAGATGCCATACTTTCACTCGGGAATATTTTAAAAAACAGATTTGACTATTCCGGATTTATTGATTTTGACAAACTCAGAAATATAGATGAAATTATAGATAAATATCAGGAATATGATAAACAGAAAGATGTCAGTTTCTGCATGGCTGTTCATTTGGACGGATACCCCTTGCGAAGATTTGTTGATGATTTCAGCGATATTCCTGACATTGATTATATCGGAAAAATTGCAGTCTGTTTGATGAATTATAATTTTTCATCTTTTTACGCGCTCGATATTTTGCAGTTGGCATTTTATAGCCATAAAGTAGCAAATCCTCGTTGATTTGATTCAGCGTTGAAGCTAAAAGTTAACTGAACGGGAAGTTGCAAATCATGTCCGAGAAAGCCTTTATATTCAGCATATCTGCAATACTGCGGACAGACCTGAAAGCAAAGGATGAGATTGCAAAACTGAAAGGAGTGTCAGATGTTTGACAGCATTTTTCTAAAAAATATTCTGATTTTTCTCTGTTTATTATTGACAGGACTGTTTCCTGCCTGTGCATTGAAGTCATACATCGGTCTGGGCGATGCGGCTCCAGTAGAGGCGCAATTGCCGGAGTCCGCAGAAGATTCCGTCAAAGCGGCAGTTCCCCCCGATACTTCCGGGTCGGAACCTGCTCCGGCAACAGTCATCACCAGACAGCCTGAGGATATCGCAGCCGCATCGCTCGGAACAGAAAGCAGAAAAGCTCCTGAATCGGAGACAGCACCCGATAAAAGTAATACTTCTCCGGAAGAAAATGCCTCTGTCTCAGGATCGGAGGCGGCTGTTCCAGCTCCGGAACAATCGCCGGAACAATCGGATGCCACGCCGCAGACGGATCTGCAACAATCTGCTGTTCCGGAAGAAACTGCCGAGTCTCCGGTCCCGGAAAGCCGGCCCCGGGCTGATGAAAAGAGTGACTACAAAATCGGCAGCGGTGACGTACTGGAGATTGTCACATGGAAAGAACCTGATTTTACCAAGGAACTTCCGGTCAGAATTGACGGCAAGATCACTTTTCCCCTGTTGGATGACATTCAGGCTGCGGGTCTCACCACGCTGGAACTCAAAAAAAAGATCGAAGCCGGACTGAAACTGTATATCTCGGAGCCTATTGTCACGGTCATGGTAAAAGGCGCGGAAAGCCAGAAATTTTATATATTGGGAGAAGTATCGAAAACCGGAGAATATCCGCTGTTGAAAAATCTGACCGTGCTTCAGGCTTTCGCACTTGCCGGCGGGTTTACGGAATGGGCATCCAAGAAAGAGATCATTCTTGTCCGATATGAAGACGGCAAAGAGACAGTGATGCGGATCAACTACAAAAACATTGCCAAGGGGAAAGATTTCACTCAGAATATATTGATAAAAGCAAATGATACCCTTATCGTCCCGTAAGTGATCATCTGTTGTCGCTCATCGGTCATTATCATCGGTCATCCGTCATCGTCACCGGACAATATGGCAAAAAATAAAAAAAGATAGGAGAGACCGACCCGATAACCTAATAAATGAGATAATGACGATCCAACAAATGAAAAGAACTTATTTTGTGATTATGATGGCTATCCTGTTGTCCGCGGTAAACTCCGAAGCCGGATATCAGATCACGTTTACGCCGAGAATTTCGGTGAATACGGATTACAGCGACAATCTTTTCTTGCAGAACGAAAATGAGGCTTACGACTACATTACGGTGATTTCTCCGGGATTCACGGCTCAGGCTATGAACAGAACGTGGAATGTGACGCTTTCTTATGATATGGGCTACAGTTGCTATGAGAAATTTGTCCAGTACAATACCCTGCGCCATAATGCCCAGTTGACCGGAGGAATCGGATTTACCAGACATACCCGGCTTGATTTCAAAAATTCTTTTCTGCTGACCGAAGAAGATGTCACGAAGGTTGAAGAACCCGGCTCTGAGACCGAAGAAAGTCCGCTGACAGAACCTAAGACTCACGTTGCAGAAAAGGAAACCGTTCGGAGAACTCGGGAGCAGCATTACAGCGATGATATGCTCGTCATATTGACTCATCAGTTCGGCGAGGCGGATATTTTCAATGCAAAATATGCGTATAATGTCCTTAAAAATGAAGACCCGGCGGTTCAGGACACTACGCGCCACAATCCTTCTTTCAGTTTTGTTTACTGGCCCCTTCCCGGTCAGTTCGGCGTTAATGCCTCGCTTTCTTATAAGAGGGAGGAACGTTCAGACACAGCGGAACAAGCGGGCTACTGGGAGGAAGCAGTCATTCCCTCTGTGGGAGTCAAATATTGGTTTATCCCCCGTCAAGTGGGGATCGAAGCCGATATTTTCTATACAAAAGAAGATTTTCTGGATATATCGGACGGACGTAACAAATGGGATAAAAGCCTTAAACCTTCCCTCAGGCTGATTTTCAAACCTGCTTCCGGCCGCTTCGGATTTGAGTCAAGCCTTGTAAACACAGGCGCATTAGCCTCTGATCCGACAAGAGATTTCGGTAATTGGCAGGGGAGTATGAAAATAAGCAGACAGTTGACCAAACAGCTTGAGGGCTTTTTCCAATATACCCACACGGTCATGGATTTCAAGGGAAACGGGGAAAACTACAGTGTTTATGATCCCTCTGTAGGTATTACTTACACATTTGCCGAGGGGCTTCCGCTGACCTTCAGTCTTGGCTATTTTATCCGGAACAAAGCGCAGAGTGAAGATGATGCTGCGCCGGCTCTGAACGGCAATCTCGGAAAGACTTGGAATTTCAATCGCCACGGCTCGGTCAGTCTGACTACATCCAGCGGATATGATGAAGATTATCTAGGGGCAGAACGGCTCGGATTCGGGATTTACTATGATGCAAAATCCACGGCAAAGTATGCCTTTTCGAAATATCTCAGCGCCGATCTTTACGGCTCCTTCCGGCGGGACAAATACACAGACCTTGAAACCACCCGGAATGACGAAACGAGAGAATTGGGATCAGGGCTTACTTTTCAGAAAAATCCGTGGGTTATACGGGTTGACTACACCCGCCGGACCATTGATTCGACTTCGAGTGAAAACAATTATGACGAGAACCGGATCACTCTGAAAGTAGTGCTGTCTCCTTTCCGTCCGATCCGCCTGAATGACTGATTTTATCGAAACTCACAGAGGATATTATATAATGTCTTTGAACCATACGCTCAAAGCCTCGGCTTTGATGCTTCTGACTTTTGTTTTCCTTTACTATGTCAGCCGGGGTGAGGCGATTCATCCGAATCAGCCTTTTTCAAGCTTTCCCAAACAGATCGGCGAATGGAGAGGGAAGGAGTCATTCTTTGATGAAAAAACGCTTGCAGTATTAGGAGTAGATGACTATTTTTTAGGGAATTATCTGGCTCCGGATGGTTTCTGGATTCATCTGTATGTGGGTTTTTATCAGAGCCAGAGCGAAGGAGACCAAATCCATTCGCCCAAAAACTGTATGCCCGGCGCGGGCTGGAATATCACCCGGACCGAGCTTGAAGAACTGGATATTCCGGGGAATACGCCTGAAAAAATAAAGGTCATCAAACTGATTGTCCAAAAAGGGGAACAAAAACAGGTAATGCTTTACTGGTTCCAGTCCGGGGGCAGAGTCATTGCTTCCGAATATATGCAGAAAATTTATATGGTTATTGATTCGATCACGCGCCGCAGAACAGACGGTTCTTTTGTGAGACTGATTGCTCCGGTAATCGGAAATGATGAGGAGGCAAGCCTGATCCGTTTAAAATCATTTGCCGGAAAACTGATGCCTATACTGCACGAATATATTCCGTCGTAGAATTCAAAACGAGGTGAGTATGTTTTATTGTAATGTATGCGGTTTGACAAAGGCAGAGGCAGGGTATGTGAATGAAAAGCGATGCGCTTTTTTACGAACTGTTTAAAATTGAGCCCGAGAGTCTGTTCGAACTGATAAAATTAGATGTTGAGGGCGAGTATTCATTTGAGAGTATTACGACCAAAACCACGGAAAAACGGTTTGACGGTTTTTTCAGACGCACGGACGGGGACGGACCGGATATTTTTCTTGAAATTCAAGGTTATGACGATCCGAAAATTTACTGGGGGCTGTTCCGTGAAATCTGCACACGGTATGAGCAGACAGAGGACTGTCTTCCTTTCACGGCGATAGTCCTTTTTACGGATGAGAGATATGATCCGGATAACTGCCCCTTATGCTGCGCCTATCCCAGCGAGATCGTCCGGGCAAATCTCAGGGACTGTTTAGCTGCTTTGAAAGACAAAGCGGGCGTGCTGACCGTTCTCAAACCGTTCGGGCTTTCCGACAGCGGCAGACTTCCGGAATCCGTCCCGGAATGGAAAGCGGAAATCGAATCTCTCAGTCTGCCGGAACATAAGACAAAAAAACTGACAGAACTGCTGGAATATCTTATTTTACAGTGTTTTCCGAAACTGACATTGAAGGAGGTGCAGATGATGACAAGGCTGACGCCGCTTGAGGAAACTGCCGCAGGACAGGAACTGATTCAGATCGGTATAAAACAGGGGATCAGACAGGGTCTTCAACAAGGTATCGAACAAGGTCTTCAACAAGGTATCGAACAAGGTATCGAACAAGGTATCGAACAAGGTGAACTGATCGGCAAAATTCAATTAATGCAGAATATTCTGAAACGCCCCCGGAGCGCAAAAACAAAATTGCTGCGGAAAAGTTTGCAGGAATTGAAAGACATGCTGAAAAAACTGGAAAAAGAATTTATGTAGCAGCAGAATATGTATGAAAAGCGATGCGCTGTTTTACGAACTGTTCAAAATCGAACCTGAGAGTCTGTTCGAACTGGTAAAATTAGATGTTGAGGGCGAGTATTCATTTGAGAGTATTACGACCAAAACTACGGAAAAACGGTTTGACGGTTTTTTCAGACGCACGGACGGGGACGGACCGGATATTTTTCTTGAAATTCAGGCTTATGACGATCCGAAGATATACTGGAGGCTGTTCCGTGAAATCTGCACCCGGTATGAACAGTCAGATACCTGTATTCCTTTTATGGCAATTGTTCTGTTTACGGATGAGAAATATGATCCGGACAACTGCCCCTTATGCTGCGCCTATCCCAGCGAGATCATCCGGGCAAACCTGAAAGACTGCCTGACCCTTCTGAAAGACAGATCAGGCGTACTGACTGTTCTCAAACCTTTCGGGCTTTCCGACAGAAACAGGCTTCCGGAATCCGTATTAAAATGGAAAGCAGAGATCGAATCTCTCAGTCTGCCGGAGTATAAGATAAAAAAGCTGACAGAATTATTGGAATATGTCATTTTGCAGTGTTTTCCGAAACTGACATTGAAGGAGATACAGACGATGATAAGACTGACGCCGCTTGAGGAAACTGTCGCAGGACAGGAACTGATTCAGATCGGTATCGAAAAAGGCATCGAACAAGGTATTGAGAAAGGCATCGAACAAGGTATCGAACAAGGTATCGAACAGGGTGAACTGATCGGCAAGATTCAATTAATGCAGAATATCCTGAAACGCCCCCGGAGCGCAAAAACAAAATTGCTGCGGAAAAGTTTGCAGGAATTGAAAGACATGCTGAAAAAATTGGAAAAAGATTTCGGACATTGAAAGAGATAGGGACGATGACAAGACTGACGCCGCTTGAGGAAACTGTTGCAGGACAGGAACTGATTCAGATCGGTATAAAACAGGGGATCAGACAGGATCTTCAACAAGGTATCGAACAAGGTGAACTGATCGGCAGAATTAAATTGATGCAGAGTATTCTGAAACGCCGTCGGAGCGCAAAAACGAAATTGATTCGAAAAAATATGCAGGAACTGAAAGAGATGCTGAAAAAAATAGGAAAAGAATTTGTATAACAGCTCATAATTAATCAATAATTCATTAAAAAAGTGGGATAATGCAAATCAAGCAACTACATTCGATTTACAGCCAGATTTCTATTCTGACCCTGTCGTTTCTGATTCTTTTTCATCGGACGATTTACAAATTAGTGAATGACTGGTCCACGGATGATAATTACTCGCACGGATTTCTCATCCCTTTTATTACCGGCTACATGATATGGCAGAAGCGGGAGGATTTGTCCAAATACGCTTTAAAGCCGAGTAACTGGGGGCTGGCGATTATCATAATAGGCATGTCTTTGCATATTGTGGGGAATCTCGGCGCCGAACTTTTCACCATGCGCTTTTCCATAATTATAACCATCATGGGGCTGAGTTTATATCTTTTCGGAAAGCAGATCACGCAGTGTGTTTTCGTTCCCATTGCCTATTTGATGTTTATGGTCCCGATTCCGGCAATCATCTGGAACAAATTAGCCTTTCCGCTTCAACTGTTTGCGGCTGATTTGACGGCTCAGGTCATCGAAATCATCGGAATTCCGATTCTCAGGGAAGGAAATATCCTGAATCTGGCAAATATCTCACTGGAAGTCGTGGACGCCTGTTCCGGACTCCGCTCCCTGACTTCTTTGCTGGCTCTGAGCGGCGCATTTGCATACATTATCTCACTCAGACTTGTCAGTAAGTGGATACTATTTCTTTCAGCGGTTCCTATTGCCATTTTTGTGAATCTGATTCGTCTGACTTCAACTGCCGTCATGGCGCATTATATCGGCGCAAAGGCAGCAGAAGGATTCTTGCATGAGATGTCGGGAATGCTCGTATTTGTCGTAGCCTTTATTCTGCTGTTTCTCATTTCAGCGGCTCTTATAAAGATTGAGAAAAAGTTTTCTGAGAAGCGCACAGCATAACCTCCGCATGGATTGTGTGGGGTTAAATTCGGAATGTCGGGGATCGGTCGGTAATAAATGCTTTTATCCGAAAATAGACAAAAGTTATGTTTATTATGTTATGAGTAAACTATGAATGAGCTTTATGTAACAAAAAAGAAAATGAACTATGAAAATTTCGTCGCATGGTGCCCTTACTGCGATTTTAAAAATATTTTTAATCGGGTTACTGATCTTAGGACAACAGAACCAATTGCTTTTATGAAAGTAAAATGTCTGAATGATTCTTGTGGCAAAAAATTTAATATAAATGGTGATTTAGTAAGTCCTGCTTTTCAAATGCTTGTGATTGATTGCTATGATCTAAAAAAAGAGAAACGATATTCCTACTGCATATTGAATTTAGCTCAAGCATTTGAGGTTTTTTTTAGTTTATACCTTCGAGTTGAATTGCTTTATAAACCATTCTGTATTAATCGCAAAAGAAGAGAGGTTGAAGTCTGCCTTAATCGTATGAACGAATTAGAAAAACTATTATATAAAAAAATCAAGTCTTACACTTTCTCCCGTCTTCGAAATATTTTCATCAATAGAGTTTTGTGTAATGAGTCAATAGACTCTCTTAACTATTCAGAACCGATAATAAATAAATTGGATTTATTTAAAGATGTTCCCTCTGATGAAAAGATTGAAAGCGTACAAAATACACGCCTATCAAAACTACTCATTGATCTTAAAAATACAAAAATAGGCGAACTGAGAAACCATGTTGTTCATAAAAGTGCATATCGGCCATCAGTTGAAGAAGTAGATAAGTCAATTGAGGAGACCAGAAGTATATTATTTTCTTTGGCGAACTGTTTAGGGATTAAAACAGATGATATTAATTGGTATATGAAAGAGTTACCTTAGGTTGAAACTGTGGCATATAATAAATTTACAATAGATTCAGTCAGAAAGCTGTTCGGAATAAAACTGATCGGTGATGAACTGATTTTTAAGGATATTCACCCGGTATCTCCGAGCGATGTTCTGAGTAAATATCTTGAGAGATATCTGCCTCTCGGAAGTGCGATAGGCACTGAAAAAGCCAGATCGGAATTTATTATTGCTCCGATATTGGCAGAGCTTACAGAAATTACCGAACACAGGATCAGCCTGTTTTCCGGGATAGAATTCAATGTGGATGAAGAGAAAGGGCTGAACAGCAGATGCGACTTTATTATCAGTGCTTCAGATGCACAGTATTCTCTGACTTCTCCTGTACTGACAGTGGTTGAGGCTAAAAATGACAATATAAATTCAGGATTCGGTCAGTGTATGGCGGAGATGATAGCAGCCCGGATATTCAACGAGTCTGAAGGAAACAAAAGAAATGCTGTTTACGGTTCGGTGACAACAGGCAGTGTATGGAGATTTCTCAAACTGGAAGATGATAAGATATATATAGACAAAAAAGAATATTTTATCGAATCATTAGATCGGATATTGGGGATATTGTCGCAAATTGTATCCGAGAAAAAAGCTTAACCCGTTTGGCTTGCAAAACAGATAGTATCGTGATGGGCAATGAAGCGATAGTCCATACCGTCCTGCGTTTTTACCCGGACGTGGAAGCCGTTTATCTTTTCGGCTCATACCAGACAGATTATGAGCGGAAAGACAGTGATGCGGACATTGCCCTGCTTTTTCCTCATGATCGGGCAAAAGCGATAAAAAATATAGCGATAAGCGAATGCCGGTATGCGCTCGAAGATGTTTTGAACAGAACTGCGGATATGGT
Organism: Desulfatirhabdium butyrativorans; assembly: GCA_020718785.1. GTDB lineage: Bacteria > Desulfobacterota > Desulfobacteria > Desulfobacterales > DYRK01 > DYRK01. The sequence goes on from DYRK01000169.1 coordinate 9,758, forward strand.
CAATCTGCGGAGAGTCAATACCGTATTTCAGCATGAAATCATTACAGAAGGCAGAATCATCTGTAATCAGAGCGAGTATCAGGTGGATTGTTTTGAAATGCTGGTCATGTCTTTTTATCAGAAACTTAACGAAGAACGGGCTGGTATTATTCAGGAAATATTGCAAAGCGGGAAGATATTGCAGTGATGCCGGATGTGGTTTTAAATAAAAAAGAAAGCATTGAACGCTGTATAAAACAGATCCGTCTTTATTACGGAATGCAGTCGGAAATTCCCTTTGAAAAAGATTTTCTGAAACAGGATGCAATAGCCGTCAATCTGCAACGGGCAGCGGAACTCACGATTGATACAGCCAATCATATCATCAGAAAAAGAAAACTCGGTCTGCCCAAAGACAGCAGGGAATGTTTTGAGATACTTGTCAGAGAAAAAATTATACCGGATGATCTTGGAGAAAAGCTGAAAGGCATGGTGGGATTCCGTAACATCATGGTGCATGATTATCATCAGGTGGATATAAAAATTATGAGAGATGTGATTGAACACTGTCTGGACGACCTGATTCTCTTCACAAATCTTATAATGAAATATGTCAATGCCGACCCGCCGTAAA
>DYRK01000870.1 GCA_020718785.1 Desulfatirhabdium butyrativorans
GAAAAGGAATATGAACAGTATTTCAGTCGCTTTTCCCTTGATAAAATCGTCTTTTTATTTTAAGTGTCCGGTATGGGTTATATTTTCAATTCAAATGATGCCGCTGTCGAGGAAAAGTGGTTTGATGAGCCGAAAAACAAGTCTGCCATTGATCTGGAAGAGCGGCTTATAATCAATCTGATCAGACCGTTGCGCGGAGAAACAGTGCTGGATATCGGATGCGGAACCGGCGCCAATCTCCTTCCTTTTATTGAAAAAGGACTTTCGGTGACAGGGCTGGATCCATCGCGGTCAATGCTCGATATCGCATCAAAAAAATTGGGAAATCGTGCCGACCTGCATATCGGCTTTGCCGAAGACCTTCCCTTTGATGACAATTCGTTTCATCATGCCTGTCTTATCAGGACATTGGAATTTGCCGAAGACCCGTGGAAAGCTGTTGCCGAAGCCTGCCGGGTGGCAAAAAACAGCATATTTATCGGACTGCTGAACAGATATTCCCTCAGAGTGACGCGGCTCCGCGTCGCCCGGATATTCACCCGCAGCGTTTACAATCATGCTTATTTTTTCAGCTTATGCGAATTGAAACAGATGATTAAAACGATTTCAGGGGATGTTCCCGTATCATGGCGTACCATCTGCCACTTTTCCCGCGCAAACGGGACTATTTCCCGCAAAATAGAATCTTCGGAACTGCTTCAGCGATGTCCATTCGGCGCGTATGCAGGCATGTCGGTCACGCTGGTTCCCCGTTTCAGAACACGTCCCCTCGAACTCCCCTGCGAATCGGAGACGCCTTCAGGCGCGGTGGCAGGATTGGCAAGAACAAAATGCAGTGAGAAGTGATAACTATGGAAGCTTATCTTTACGAATCCCTTGAAGACAGAAATGTCAGATGCAATCTTTGCAATCATCGCTGTATCATCAAAGAAGGGAACCGCGGCATCTGCAATGTCCGGGAAAATCAGGCCGGCATCCTGAAAAGTCTGGTTTACGGCAAACTCATAGCCCGGCATATTGATCCCGTTGAAAAAAAACCGCTGTTTCATCTGCTGCCCGGAAGTCTGTCATATTCCATTGCAACCGTGGGCTGCAATTTCAGATGCCGGTTCTGCCAGAACTCGGATATTGCACAGATGCCCTCGGACAATAAAGGGCTTATAATGGGCAATTCCGCAATTCCGGAAGCAGTTGTCCGGGCTGCTCGGGAGGGAAACTGCAAAAGCATTGCCTATACTTACACCGAACCCACGGTTTATTTCGAATTTGCTTTCAACTGTGCGAAAATTGCCCGTGAAAAAGGCATTTTGAATGTATTTGTCACCAACGGCTATATGAGTCCCGAAGCCCTGCAAAAAATTTCTCCGTATCTTGACGCCGCCAATGTTGACCTCAAGGCTTTTTCAGATGAATTTTACAAAAAATTCTGCGGGGCAAGACTTGAACCGGTAAAAGAAACATTAAGGCTGATGAAATCGCTGGGGATTCTGGTGGAAATAACTACCCTGCTGATTCCGGGCGCAAATGATGACAGAACAGAGCTTGAGGCTATGGCAAAATTTATCGCCGAAGATTTGGGCATTGACACGCCCTGGCATATCAGCCGGTTTCATCCTGCGTACAGGCTGACAGACCGGCAGTCCACACCGGTTTCAAGTCTGATTATGGCACGTGACATCGGCATCAAAGCAGGGCTGCGCTATGTTTATACCGGAAATGTCCCCGGCGAAAAAGGAGAAGATACTTTTTGTTACTCGTGCGGAAAAACCCTGATTGACCGATGGGGATTCAGTATCCGGGAAAATAATATAAGAAACGGAATGTGCGGGTATTGCGGGGCAGAAATTGACGGTATTTTCTGACGGCGCCGCCCTGAATCAGCGTTTGGCAAAGGTGCTGAAATTTTTCTCGTTCCCAAGCCCCGGCTTGGGAACGAGAAACCGATCTTATAAAACGGGTCATTTCAGCACTCCGGACTTTGAAAAACGATTTGAAAAATCGTTTTACTGTAGAACGACTTTGCAGGTCGTTTTTTTGTGTATCTGTGTGCTGACCGATCTTATAAAATGACGTGAGTTCGACATAAAAAATGATTGATCTTTAATATTGTCAGACGGATATAT
>DYRK01000871.1 GCA_020718785.1 Desulfatirhabdium butyrativorans
CTTGTTTCGGGTATCACTGTTCTGTCACTTATCCGAAAACATTATGATAAAAAAGTAGATGCAGTCTGGAAAGCTCTTGAGATTCGGAATGAATCCGGAGAAGTTTTTTCGCAGGAAATGGCGGAAGGGCTTCCGATACCGGCAAAGCAATGGCTTCTTCATGCAATTCATCCCGGCACGCAGTTGGCACGGCGGGTAGAAATCACTCTGACCGGAGCGATCAAACTCGGAGACAAAGGCAGATGGATTCCGTTTGAAGCCGTGCAGATTATAGCCGCAGGCAAGGGCTTTGTGTGGAAAGCAAAAGTCAGGATATCCTGTTTTGTCAACCTTGAAGGAGCGGATTACTACTTCAACAGAGAGGGCCGCGTGCATTTTTCTCTTTTCGGACTGATTCCGGCAGTAAATGTATCAGGAACCGCTGTTGCCAAATCAGCGGCGGGCCGTGTGCTTTTGGAATCATGCCTGCTGCCCACGGCTTTTCTGCCGCATCGGGGAGCAAAATGGGAGGGAATTGACTCGCTTCATGCAAGGGCCGTACTTTCCGTGGACGAGCTTTCCGCGGCGATCACAATGACTTATAATCAGGACGGCAGCCTGAAAGAACTTGTGATGCCTCGGCATCGCGGCAATGAAAACGGAAATACCGCGCCTTTCGGTGCATCAGTGGGAGAAGAAAAGAATTTCGAGGGATTTGCTATTCCTTCGAAGCTCAGTGCCGGATGGTGGTACGGTACTGATAAATACAAGGAATTCTTCCGGGCAGAGATCAGGACAGCGAGATTTTATTGATTTCAAACTGCATATCTTAACTGCAACCTGTAAACCTGCAACCTGTATCACTGTTCCTCAGGCATCTCCTTCAGCACGGACTCAAGTGTATGCCGCAGTTCTTTCAGTTGAAAGGGTTTCTGAAGAAAAGCTTTAAAATCCCTGTCTTTGAATCTCCGGTTTATCTCATGCTCGCTGTATCCGCTGGAGAGAATGACTGTCACATCGGATTTTATACGGCGCATTTCTCTGAAAGCAGAAACGCCGTCCATTCCGGGCATTGTCAGATCGAGAATCACGCATACAATCTCATCTGCATGTTCCTGGAAAACCTTCACAGCATCCTCTCCGTTTCTTGCTGTAAGTGTCTGATATTCTATATGTGTTACCATTGCCTCGCAAAGTTCTCTGACCGAATCTTCATCATCTGCTATCATAACCTTCCCTTCATTCCGTGCAGGGTTGACTTGCACTGTTTCCGCCTGATAAGGTATCTGAGCAGACCCGGATGTCTCATTAACCGCGTCTGATGCAGGAAACAGAACGCTGACGGCGGTTCCTCTGCCCGGCCAGCTGTCTATAAAAATCGCACCGTTATGACTTTTCATAATCCCCAGCACCGCGGACATGCCGAGTCCTCTGCCCGTGAATTTGGTAGTAAAAAACGGATCGAAAAGCCGCTTTTTTGTCTCTTCATCCATTCCGCATCCGGTATCCGAAACCTCCAGACATACAAAATATCCTGCTGCCGGCTTTTCTTTGAGATAACTTTGAGCAAGATATTTTTCGTCACAGTGTATTGTCTTTGTTGTCAGCGTAAGGGACCCGGCTTTTTCTCCGACAGCCTCGGACGCGTTGATGATGAGATTCATTATAACTTGCTGAATCTGTCCGGGGTCTGCTTTTATCAGAGGAATATCTTTGCTCAGATTGAGATTCAGCGAAACAGTCCCGGAAATAGCCGTCCTGAACATAGAGATATTTTCCGCAACTCTCTCGCTGAGAGAAATATATTCGAAAGAAAAAGTTCCTTTTCCCGAATATGCAAGCATCTGCCGTGTCAGGTCCGCAGCCCGATTTGCCGCCTTTAGTACTTCTGCGATAGATGTTCGGGCAGCAGAAGATTCCGGAGACAGAGTAAACAGAGCCAGTTCGATATTGCCCATGATTGCCATAAGCAGATTGTTGAAATCGTGAGCAATTCCTCCTGCCATCACGCCGAGGCTCTCCAATTTCTGTGCATGCAGCAGACGCCTCTCCATTTCCATACGCTCTTTTTCTGCGCGCCTTCGGTCGGTAATATCCGAAAAAATGGCGGCAAACCGTCCTTTTTCGGGGCAGTATGCCGTGAC
>DYRK01000170.1 GCA_020718785.1 Desulfatirhabdium butyrativorans
TCAAGATTGATAAGCGATAAATCCTGTCAATCTCTGAATCCTGAAAATCCTGATCGGCATTGCCGAATATATTCCTGAAATTCAGCTACGCGGGTATTATGCGCTTTCACGAGAGATTTAAGACTTCGCCGAATCCTTCGTGAATAGCCTGTAGTGGCAAGTATGCTCAGAATTTTCCAGCCTTGCCGCAGTTCGCGGATATCTTCACCGAGTTTCTTTTTTTTTGCGTCAATGCTTTTCCGGGTATCACGGAGCAGTTCCTGACAGACAGCAGTTCCTATATCTGAGGCATCTTTGTCCGGATTCTCTGTGATATTCCCGCTATAAGCATCCTCATAGTCTTTCACACACTGGAAAGTTCCGGCTAATTTTCTGACATCCGCATCGTTATGACTGCGGTATTCGGGCCTGACTGAAAGCGATGACTCCCTGGAAATTCTTCCGCCAACAGCATCCATGAGAAATTCAGATTCTTGCAGGAGATTCGAATGACTCCGAATAATATCAAACATCTTTTCGGAATATCGGATCATATTCAGGATGATTTCTGTTTCCTCGGAAATCTGCATCAGAATCTCCATCTGCTGGTTCCGCATCTGTCTGAAATATGCCTGAGTTTTCTCCCCGCTTTCAGAATGTCCGTTCATTTTGAAGCGGAAATCGAGGAGATGTTTTAATGACAGATCGGATTGCAGAAGAATCTCATCGGCTTCTTTCTGGGCCGCGGCATAACCCTGATCTTCATTTTTCCGGTTTTTTCCCTTCGGCGATTCAGGATATCCCGGTATCATCGCTGTTTTCACGTAGCGGTCAACACAGGAGATAAACTTTGCAGCGTCAAGGCTCAGGATAATTTTCGAAATTTCTTCTGTCCTCTTATCCATTATGACTCTGTCTTGTTGAAAAGGTCCTCGATTTCCTGCCGGTTGTCCTCTATCTGTTTTACACGCTGTTCATCATTTTTCTTATAAGCGGTTTCAGCTTCTTTAAGGGCATTATATTCCATCTGCCATTTGGGACCAGATGATATCTGGTCGCCGATCAGAGAGGCATAACGCCCCAGAACACGGTTGCCGTCATCTATGCTTTCCACAATCATGATCATGGACTGGGTTACTTTTGCAACCCCCGAACATATCTGGGAAACATTGTCAACAGCGATTTTCATGTGCGCGGCTCCTTCTGCGAATTTGTCCACCATATTCACATGAATATCCCCGCGTTCTTTGAAATCGTTGATAAGGGTTCTGTAGCTCTTGAGCGCGGCCTGATATTTGAGCCCCATGTCAATATTGGTCTTGTATTTGAGTTCCATGCCCTGACTCTCTCTCAATGCCATCTCGATATGATCCCGCGCCTTCTCGACTTCGGCATAGCGGTCATGAAGCGGAGACATTCCCTCATGAATAGGAATGAGTTCTTTGAGCCGCTCTTCGATCTCTCTGCTGTATTTTATCTGTGCATCATAAGCCCGGCGGTCGCTGTGAATCTGGTCGCTGAACGAATCGCTGACATCGGTGAGATTTTTCACGATGCCGTCCACCTCGATCACGGTTTCCCTCAGTCCCTCGTTCAGCCCTTTCAGACTGTTGATATAATCTTCGATCATGGTTCTGAATTCCGTAATCAGAACCTCGTCCGGCTGCCGGGGAACCTCCTTTCTCACAATTTCATAAGCCGTATAGGTTTCTGTTTCCTGTTCTTTCAGACCTAAAGAAACCATTGCCTTTCCGACCAGACTGTATTTCATCGGTCTCTGTTTTTCGACAGGAATTTTTTCTTCGATAACCTTTTTGGTTCTCGAAGCGATAATATTTCTGATCCCGTCTTCTATGACCTTGATTTCATCCACGACTTTCTGAAGATTCCGGGCATCAAAGGAATCGGATCTGACATTCCGGCTGTAATAGGGCGTTACAGGGGGCCGATATCCGCCTGCTCCGCCGGCAGCCAGACGGGAGGGTTTTTCCTGTGAATTGTATTTTTTCAGTATGTTATCTAATTTCTGTTCCACATTGCCGGAATCCTGTTTATGATCCCCGGCTCCGGTTTTATTCTCATCGTTCATAAGAGTCTTATTTCCTCCTTAAAAAATTAAGCATCCCGCGGCGGTTTATATCCTCTCTTTATTTTCTTAATCACATTTATAAAATTGAGAATAATCAGCAGGAAAGCATCCGAAATCATTTTCCTGACATTGCGATAAAGGAATATACACAAAATGTTATCTTACGTCAACAGGAATACCCTGAAAATTATTGCTGTCAGATAAAAAAATAACTTGAAACTTTTAACGCCCTGTGTTACTTCACGCAACGTTTTTGTTTTGTGTTCATCCCGGTCAGATCAACATTTTGAAAGGACAAGTTATTATTATGGGTTCGGAAAAAGAACTGAAATTGGCTTACGGACTGGCAATCGGACTGCTGATTGTGGGAGTCCTGTGTTACGCGGCTTCCTCTGCCGAGGTCCCGAAAGAAGGACCGGTGCGGATGATGTTCCAGTGTTCCACGGGAAAAGTGCTGTTTGACCATAAAACACATACAGCGGAACAGGGATACGCTATTGCGTGCGGAGATTGCCATCATCATCCCAAAGACAACGAGGACCACAGAGCCTGCAAGGCATGTCATGTTCTGCCGGCAGACGGCTCTCTGCCTGCGGTATGTCTGGACTGTCACGGCGCGGATGAGGTCAAAGCGGACTCTGTCATGCAGAAAACCGACGCCATGCACCAGCAGTGTATCGGCTGCCATAAAGAAAAAGATGCCGGTCCCAAAGAGTGCGGAGAGTGTCATGTTTCTTACAGTATGTGACAGTGTAAGGGAGACTGAATTTTCGGGGGAAACGCAGGCAAAACCTGCACTGCGAAATGCAAGGTCCGCCTGCACAGGCAAACTCTGCACTCCGCTCCGGAATGCCGGGTCCGCCCGGACAGTTTCCGGATAATAACAATTTTAACGGTTTTGAATGGAATCTTTTATTATGATTAAAAGATCATTTTTTGGTTTGGCAAAGCCTCGGTTCGAATATGAGTCTGCCGTCGGCATGCCGGTGAAACCTGAAAAAATCTCTGTGCCGAAAAAAGTCACGCTTTTTTTCAAGGAAACATGCACGTGTCCCTCGGCACTCATCAAGTGCGGAGATAAGGTCAGAACCGGCCAGAAACTTTCTCTTTATGAAGGCAGCGAAAATTATGTCATTTCTTCTGTGACCGGAACCGTATCTGCCCTGTATCCCTATACCGGCGATTTCGGCAAATCCTACACCGCGATTTCCATTGATACGGCAGATCAGGAAGAAACGGACAATACTTTCGGAGAAGCTGCAAAGTCGGTTTCCTTAGATACGGCAAAGAATTTTCTTGCCTGTGTGCCGGGTATATCCTGTGCCTGTGCATTTTCCGATCCTGCCGGAACCGTAAAGACGGTTGTGGTCTGCGGAATTGACAAAGACCTGCTGATAAGCACCAACCCGTACATCGTCAGCAACTGCCCCGAAGATGTCAGAAGCGGCGTCGGCATTCTGAAAAAGATCTTTGCCGCGGATCAGGCTGTGGTGGTATCCGGCAAAGACCTGATGAAAGATATCAGCGTGATCGGCAGTGCTTCGGGTGTGGAAATGAGATTGGTCGGTTCCGAATACCCGGCGGCTTTTCCGCAGGAAATTATGAGAAACCTCTTTGAAGTCAGCCTGCCGGCAGGAAAAAGCTGCAAAGATATGGGCTTCTGTTTTCTCAGCGCGGAAGCGGCTGCTTCCGTAGGCAGGGCATTCGGAAGCGGTCAGATTCCGGTGACAAAAATCCTGACCCTGATTAAAAAAGATCTGACCAAGGTCATTGTGGAAGCGCGGATCGGAACACCTATCGGCGATATCTTCAAAGCCTGCGAGGTGATTACCGAAGACAGAGACCGGATCATCATCGGCGGTCCTCTGACCGGATATGCGGTGTATTCGGAAGATTATCCGGTTCAGCCGGATACGGACGCGATCATGGTTCAGGGAAGCGAAGCTGTCAGCAGCGTGTCGGATTATCCCTGTATCAACTGCGGCGAATGCGTGAGAATCTGTCCGGCGAAAGTGCCGGTGAACATGCTGGTGCGTCTCTGTGAAAACGCTCAGTATGAAGCCGCCGCGGCAGAGTATGATCTGCATTCCTGTATCGAGTGCGGTCTGTGCAGCGTGGTCTGTGTTGCCAGAATGCCGGTCTTTCAGTATATCCGGCTGGCAAAATACGAGCTGGCACGGATTGCTGAAAAGGAAGCGGAAAAGGAGAAGGAGGAAGCGGATGTTTAATCAGAAAAAATTCATCGTTTCCCATGCCCCGTTCTGGCATGACGGAACCAGTATCAACCAAAGAAGTTATCACACGATATTTGCGGCAATCCCCGCAATTCTGCTGGGGATTGTCCACTACGGTATCCCTGCGGTCGGCGTGGTGTGCCTTACCATTTCTTCTGCCATTCTCTGGGAACTGGCATTCAACAAGATCGCCAAACGTCCTGTCAGCATCGGTGACGGCAACGCCGCGGTCATCGGGGCAGTATTTGCCATGCTTCTGCCTCCGACTATCCCCTGGTGGGGAGTAATTATCGGGACTTTCATAGCGGTTATCATCGGAAAGCAGATATTCGGGGGGATCGGAGGCAATCCGCTGAATCCCGCGGGTTTGGCTGTTGCCATAATGATGCTGTCCTGGGGGGGATTTTTCGATTTCAATCAGGCTCTTGTCAATTATGAACTGAACTTTTCCATGGCTTACCCGCTGCATACCCTGAAAAATTTCGGAGTGTCTGCAATCGGCGATTTTCATGCCCTGGATCTGCTGATGGGCAAACAGGTGGGCGGCATCGGCGCGACCTTCGGACTGGGGCTGATCCTCGGCGGTCTTTACCTTATTATAAGGGGATTTATCCGATGGGAAATTTCCCTGTCTTTTCTTGCCGGCGTTGCTCTGACCGCGTTTATTTTCAATGTGTCGGCTCCTGAAAAATATGCCGGCGCGGGCTTCCATCTGCTTACCGGCTATACGCTGGTGGCTGCATTTTTTCTTGCTCCCGAAGATTCGTCTTCACCGGTCAATTTTCTTCCCATGCTGATTTACGGTCTGGGCGCGGGAGTGCTGACTGTTCTGATCAGAAATATCGGCGCTTATGTTGACGGCACAATTTTTGCCATCCTGTTTATGAATATTGTAAACCCGCTTTTGGACAAAATCCGCCCCAAAGCAACTGGAAAGGTGACACAACATGCGTGATATGATAAAAATGATTGTGGTGCTTACAATTCTGACCGGCTTTTCGGGCGGTCTTCTGGCTGCTGTACGCGTAGGAACCATGGAAAAAATTCAGTATCAGCAGCTTCAGTTCATCAAAGGTCCGGCAATCAAAGAAATTCTCAAGGGCTGCTCCAATGATCCGCTGGTTGACCGCTTTGCAGTTAAAGACGGGGATGCGGAGAGAAGCTTTTTTGTGGGCGTGTTTGAGGGAAAAGCGAAAACCGTGGCATTCGAAAGCGGCGGAAAAGGATTCGGCGGCGAAGTCGGACTCATGATCGGCGTCAATGTGGAAGATGATAAACTTGTCGGCGTGGGCGTTACGACTCACAAGGAAACTCCCGGCTTGGGTTCCAAGGCAAAAACCGATGTCAAATTCGGCGCGCAGTTCAAAGGGATGGTATTGAAGGATGCGTTCAAAGTCGCGTCTGACGGCGGAAAAATCAATGCCATAAGCGGAGCGACCGTCACCTCCAGAGGCGTCTGCGCGGGAGTGACCGAAGCCGGGGCGGTTTACGCGCGACTCAAAGCTCAGGTTGCGGAGCAGTTGAAAAAGTTCAACAAATAACACAATGGTGGGAAATGCCTTAAACGATCATTTCTCACTTCAATCCAAGGAGAAACATAATGGCGAAAACACTGGTTCAGGAATTTACCAAAGGCTTGTGGGATGAAATTCCGCCGTTTCGTCTGGTACTCGGAATCTGCCCCGCGCTCGCGGTCAGCAAGGCTGTGGAAGACGGACTGGGCATGGGAATTGCTCTGACCTTTGTGCTGGTATGTTCGAACATGCTGATCTCGGCTATTCGCAAAATTATCCCGTCTCAGGTGAGAATAGCCTGTTTTATTGTGGTGGTGGCGACCTTTGTTATTGTGGTGGAACTGGTGATGCAGGCTTATACTTACGCTCTTTTTCTCAAACTCGGCATATTCATTCCGCTGATCGTGGTGAACTGCATTGTTCTGGGACGTGCGGAGGCTTTTGCCTATAAACAGGGAGTGATCCGTTCCTGTGCGGACGGATTGGGACTGGGAATCGGATTCACCATCTCGCTGGTGGCTCTTGCCGGGCTGAGGGAAGTATTCGGAAGCGGCACTTTTCTGGGAATACCAGTATTTGGACCCTCGTTTCAGCCTTTTTCCTTTCTGGTACTGGCTCCCGGAGCATTCGTATGTCTGGGACTTATGCTGAGTATTATGAACCTTGCCAAAAAATAGGCTTTCAAACCAAGGTAAAACGATTTTCCAAATCGTTTTAAACTGAAGTAACACGATTTTCCAAATCGTTTTAAACTGAGGTAAAACGATTTTCCAAATCGTTTTAAACTGAAGTAACACGATTTTCCAAATCGTTTTAAAAGGAGACTTTAATGGGCGATTATATGCTGTTTATCGTCAGTTGCATATTCGTAAACAACATTCTGCTGGCGCAATATCTGGGCAACTGTCCTTTTCTCGGCACCTCCAAGAAAATGGAAACGGCCCTGGGTATGGCAATGGCAGTTGTTTTCGTTATGGTTATGACTTCCGCGGTCACCTGGATTGTCCAGATTTATGTTCTGGAAAAATTCGGGCTGGTCTATCTCAGAACCATTGCCTTTATTCTGCTGATTGCATCGGTGGTACAGTTTGTCGAGATGTTTTTGAAAAAAAATATTCCTGCGCTCTACGCGGGACTCGGGATTTTTCTTCCGCTGATTACAACCAACTGTGCGGTGCTGGGCGTATGTATTATCAATGTGGACGGAAAATTTACCTTTGTGAAATCATTAGTTTCGGCTTTTGCCTATTCGGGAGGATACGGACTGGCTCTGATTCTCTTTGCCGGTGTGCGTGAGCGCATCCTTTTGGCCAGAGTACCCAAGCCGCTTCAGGACACATCCATCGGACTCGTCACTGCCGGACTGATGGCCCTGGGCTTTTTTGCATTCAAAGGAATGGTCTGATTCAAGGAGATAACCCGTGGTAGAAGCTTTGCTTGTCATGTTGGGATTGGGAGGTGTATGCGGCTCAATACTGAGCGCAGCCTCCAAAATCTTTTATGTTTATGAAGACCCCCGGATTGCAGAGGTGGAAGGAAAACTTGCCGGCGCGAACTGCGGCGGCTGCGGTTTTGCCGGATGTTCTGCCGCGGCAGTCGCGGTGGTCAACGGTAAGGCATCCCCGAGCGTGTGCATTGTGGGATGACCTGAATCTGCGGCAAATGTGGCCGCGGTCATGGGCCTTTCTGCCGGAACCGCGGAGCCGATGAAGTCATATAACGAGTGCAAAGGCGGAAGCCGGGCTGCGGATAAATATTATTATGACGGTGTGCTTTCCTGCAAAGCATTGACAGCCTTTTACGGCGGCAGACGGGAATGCGGAATCGGCTGTCTCGGGTTCGGGGACTGTGTGAAAGCCTGCACCTTTGATGCTATCCATATCGGTGCCGACGGCTATCCGGTGGTGGATGAAGCCAAATGCGTGGGATGCGGCGCGTGTCAGAGAGCCTGTCCCAAGAATATTCTCACGGTCAGAACCATGAGCGAGCGTCTGCTTCATTTCAATGAGGAAGATGACGCCTTGGCGCCGTGCAGACAGACCTGTCCTGCGGAAATTGATATTCCTCAATATATTTCCCAGATTGCAGCCGGTGATTACGAAGGCGCGATTCATACTCTGCGCGAGCGCAATCCGCTGATTCTGTCCTGCGGCAGAGTCTGTCCGCATCCCTGCGAGAATTACTGCCGCCGCGGCATTGAAGACGAAGCGGTTTCGATCAACCAACTGAAACGCTTTGTGGCGGATTTCGAGATGAATTCCGGAAAACGTCTGCCCATTGCCTGCGCTCCGGATACGGGCAAAAAAGTGGCGGTTATCGGCGGCGGACCTGCGGGACTGAGCGCGGCGTATTTTCTCAGAAGGCTGGGTCACGGCGCGACTATCTTCGAAGCTATGCCTCATCTGGGCGGTATGATCCGATACGGCATTCCCGAATACCGGCTTCCCAAAGAGATTCTGGACTGGGAAATTCAGGGATTGCTGAATCTCGGCATCGAAGCACGAGTGAATGTGAGACTCGGCGAAGATTTCACGATGGGCGATCTGGCATTCGAGGGCTATGACGCGGTATTCATGGGAATCGGCGCATGGTCGGATATGCGTCTCGGAGTTGACGGCGAAGACCTGAAAGGCTGCTACAAAGCCATTGATTTTCTCTCCCGGCTTTCGGGCGGAGAGAAAATCGATCTCGGCAAGCGGGCAGTAGTTATCGGCGGCGGAAACTCTGCGATTGACTGCGTGAGAAATATGGTGCGTCTGGGCGTGGAAGAAGTCTGGATTGTCTATCGCCGTACCCGTGCGGAAATGCCGGCAAACGTGGTGGAAATCGAAGCTGCCGAACATGAGGGCGTGAAATTCCAGTTCCTTGCTGCGCCGACGCGTATTGTCGGCGATGAAAACGGCAGAATCACTCATCTCGAATATCTCAAGATGGAATTGGGCGAACCCGATGCCAGCGGGCGGCGTCGTCCGGTTCCGGTTGTCGGATCCGAAACGCTGATGCCGGTGGATACGCTTATCACTGCCATTAGTCAAGGTCCGGATGTCTCTTTCAAGAACAAAGAAAAACGCCTTGAGAAATTGGATATCACCCGGTGGAAAACGATTGCCAATAATCCGGAAACGCTTCAGTCAACCGTTCCTTATGTGTTTACGGGCGGAGATGTGGCAACCGGACCTTCGCTGGTAGTGGAAGCCATCGGCGGAGGCAGACGTGCGGCTCGTTCGATTCATCAATATCTCACGGGTCAGGAGATCACGACTTCTCCCAAATCGCTGAGGAAAAAGCATATTCCGGAATCGCTGTTCAAATCGGTTGACGGCATTGTGAAGAAACCGAGAGCGACAATGACGGAATTGCCGGTGAAAGAGCGTATTCAGTCTTTTATCGAGGTGGATCAGGTGCTGACCGAAGACGAGGCTGCGGCTGAGGCAGGACGCTGTTTGAACTGTTGCCGGATCTGCTACAATAAGGATGCGGCATAACCCCGGCGGCGTGTCCTCTTTGCGGATCAGTGAAGAAAATTAAGGAATAAAGCCGGGTTATCTGCGGATAATCCGGCTTTATTTGTTTCTGAAATGCGTGCTGAAAAAAAATGCAAAAAAATGTTGACATGGTTAAAAGCATGTATTAATCTGATAATAAAAATTTAAGGTATCAGTATCATGAGTTAGACGGCATCTGACGTATAATCACTTGTTAGGCAAAAAATAACTCATTCATTTAGGAGGGACGCAATGAAAACAGCAACAATCATGCTTTCTGGTGGAATTGATTCCGCCGCCGCAATGCACTTTTTTGTGGAGAAAGGAACTCAGTTAAGAGCCATCTTTATTGACTTCGGCCAAGTAGCCGTGGCATCACAGTTATCATGTGCTAGAAAAATTGCTCGTGTTTATAATGTTCCATTTGAGGTCATTGATATTTCGGGTATTAAACGTTCCTTCATCGGCTATATGGAAGGAAATTCTGTGAGTATGGGTTTTGTTGGGATGGTGGAAAATTGTCCAGCAGCACTATTTGGGATCGCTGCTACTTATGCACTACTTAATAATGATGATGGTTTAATATTGGGAGTTCACGATGACGATTTTTCCGTTTTGTCTTCCTTGGTACAACCAAAAGAATATATAAAAAATTATGGGGAATCATTAGCAAAGCTACATAACAGGAAATTTGAATTCTATAGTCCTTTTTTCGATATGAAAAAGAGTGATGTGATTTCATACGCAGTCAAAAACGGAATTAATATTGATAATACATGGTCTTGCACCAATTCAGCTGAGATGCATTGTGGTGAATGTATGGAATGCAAGCTTAGAAGAACGGCAATTTCAGAATTAGGGTTGGCTGATCCAACTAGGTACCGATTAAAGGACTAACCGTCGCTGCACCAGATCGCAGCCCGCTGGGCTGCTCCGGGTGAGCTTTTCGTTAGGTGACAAAACAGTTCGTAGGTTGGGTTGAAGAACGAAACCCAACGCCGACGATCATTTCTCATATTGACGGAGCATGAAAATGTTGGGTTTCGTTCCTCAACCCAA
>DYRK01000171.1 GCA_020718785.1 Desulfatirhabdium butyrativorans
ATTATGTTTTTTAAAACAAATTTTAACAATCGAACCCTGTCGGAATTTTTTTTCGCCGATCTGTAAAAAAATAATCCATGTGCTTGTATAAGGGTGCAAAGAGGGAAATCAGTCCGCATATTTCTGGAGTGCGGAATATTTGTATATTGCGAGACTGAAAAGAAGAGCAGAGCTTTCTTCATTGCGCTTGTATCAGGTTACATTATAGTCAGAAAAGGAGGTGATAAGAAAAAGAGGATTAAAGCGTATGGATGAGACTGCCCTCATCTGTAATGGATTGAAGAAAAGGATTTCTGTACGGCAGAGAATCCATAATCATTTATTAACCACTCACAATCCTTGCAGATAGCGGAGTGTAAATTTGAAAAAGATTTTCAACATGAAGTTGAAATTTACGAAAGAAAGGAGAAACAGCCATGTTTATCAACATGAACTTTAAAAGGCTTTTGGTCGCGCTCACAGCGTTGTTCCTTTTGATAGGGAACTCCACTGTATCTGCTCAGGTTTTTGTACCTGTTTTTCAGGGCAGCGGCGAAGTAACGGAAACCCTTTTTAACGAGGGACAATTCAAAGGAGTAGTATCCATAGGGAATCCCTGCCCCGAATGCGCCGACTGTACCAGCATCGGCTGTGTCAGGATGGTCAAAGCCGATATAAGGGCTAACGGCAGGAGTCCGTATTCGAGTCGGAATGATCTCGACATGGGACCGGTTTGGCCCGATCAGGGATCGAACTTCCAGTACACCCTGCCTGTCCAGATTCCCTGCGAGCGTGATGCGGATGGATTTTGTACAGAGCAGAAAATACCTAAGCAGAACTATACTGTCTCCTGTACAGTTTACTACTCGAATAACAACGACAGCTATCTGTCTTTCAAGAACCAGTCTGCCGATGCAAGTTACTGGACAGTTACCCCCTTGAATTTTACGATGAATCCTGGGTACATCAAAGGTACGGTGTCTATAAACGGCGAAACTTTATCCGGCGGATATGTTTATGCTTCTTCGGCTGACATCAACACGAGGATAAGGATCGGTTCTGACGGAAAGTTCTGTTTCCCGGTACAGCCGAGCAGCAATATTACGCTATATGCTGATGTAACCACAGCCGATGGTGTAAACTTCCGGATGGAAAACGAAACCATCGCCAGTATTGCTTCGGGTCAGGTTATAAATAAAGACCTCTCTGTCAATCCGGGCTGTATCCGGGGCACAGTGACTGTATTAAATCCCGCCCTGACCTTAACCGGCGGATATGTATATGCGGGGAATGCTTATGCCCCGCTTAAAGTATCCGGTTCCGCCGGGACATTTGAATTTCCGGTTTCGGCTGGGAACGATATTGGGGTAAGTGTCAACAACATCACTGCAAACACCGGCAATCGTTACCAGCTTGAAAGTAAATCGGTGAGCGTTACAGAAGGGAACTGTGTGACCGTTAATTGGGAATTCAATCCGGTAAGTGCTGTAAAGGGTGATTTTGTTCTGAACTGTCTGGGCAGCAACACTGTTGACAGGCATTGGGCAGTCGTATCGGGAGATTCGGGACGTAAAGAGGCTACCCTCTCAGGTAACGGAAGTTTTTCCTTGGATTATCTCTTACCCGGAACTTATGGCTTTTATGCGAATACCTATCTGAACGGCGGAGATGATTATCTCCATCTTCCGTACAGATACTACATCAACTCTCTCAATGTACCCGCCACCGGAGTTATCACCAATAATGTAAATTGCAATGCCGCATTTATTGATGGACAGATTAACTTCGGCGGGCTTAGTGTTGTTGATGTTCAGGATGCCGTATGGGCAAATATATACGGATACGGTGTGAACGCTAACGCCGGAGGCGAGAGCTGGGATAAGATTGATGTTGATAGCGGAGACTATGATTTGGTGGTATCCGAAGGAAACTGGCGCGCTTATCTTACTGAATTCAAGTTTGAAGATACTGCCATTATTCTGGAGGAAGGAGATGATCCGGTTTATCTGAATTCTTATCTGTATATAAACGATCATGCCCGGCAAACGGATCCTTCCAAAATTATTTCTCTGAACGGCTGCGGCGATACACACAAGGAAGATTTTGATTTCCAAACCGGTGCTGTGACTTTTATTTATAACGTGAAACCGGGGGATATGTTGCAAAGCACTTGGCTCAAAGGCGGCACAAAAGAAAGAGCCATGGGTTGGGTATCCGACATCAGCGACGACAGTAAAGGTACCAAAACGATGGGTATATGGAACGCTGATAGTAAATCCGGAGAAGCAACTATGATCGGAACCCCCGGATGGTACAACATAACAGCAGGCGGTGTTTTAAACGGAATAGATGTCAGTTTCGGCGCTCAGGGAGAATTTATGGCCAACAAACGCTCGACAAAGAGGGATGACAAAAACTCGGAACTCGGAGTCGAAGTTCGTGCAGGCGAACATAAAAAGATATATGTTGACCTGTATCCTCCCACGCTTAAAGTAACAGGCCCTTCGGCAGTATGCCGTTCCCTTCTGAATGACAACATTACGGTCTCCGGCACAGCTACCGATGATGTAGGAGGAATCGCCAGTATCACTGTGAACGGCGAAGCTGCGGACTTCAGTCCGACGAATAATCCTGATGACGAGCATGAGGTCTCTTTTACGGTCAAAACTGCTTTAGACATTGACACCGACACCATTACAACGGTTGTCAAAGACCGCTTCGGCAAAACAGCGTCCGATACGCGTTACGTCTATACCGCAGGCGTGTTTACAGTAGGCGAAAGCGGACTTGTTATCGCAGATTATCTGTATGACGGCGGTATGTATGAAGGAGAACTCGGCATATTCAGCCTTTCGGGTATGGAAAATCTCGAACCGAACTCGGGTCTGTTTGCCGAAGAAGCAGCAAGGCGGGCATTGTCAAACAGTAGTAATGGCTATGTGATTCTGTCGGATGCGGAAGAACGCGCACGACTCAGCGGTCAGTTGGGATCGGGCGGGGAAAAGCATGACTGGAATGACGGAGTTTACAGAGGGCTGAGGCGTTTCAGAATGAGACCGGGCGATAAATTTGCAACGATTATGATCCCGAATGACACGATAAAAGCATTCTTTGAAAACCAGCATACCGATGATCCGGAAAAGCAGCCTCTGTTTTCTCTTGCCTCATCCAATCCGGATTTCGGGCTTTATTTCGGTCAGATCGCGAATATAGACAATCTGGGCAGCGCGTTTGTCTATGAAGACCAGCGGCTCAACACGAGCGATTGGGATTACAATGACTTTATCGTCCGCATAACGGGTATCACCGCATGTTCTCCCACATTGGACAACAGCGATATAAGCCTTTCTTATGACTGGAGAAACATGGAACTGGGGAGCGCGTTGGTGGAACATATCAGCGTATCTCCGCCGGATAAGAACACAATGTGGATGACTGTAACGCTCAAATCTCCGGCTCACCTGTTTGTTTATGATCCTCAAGGCAGAGTCATCGGCAAAGACGGAGCCTATATTCCGGGCGCGACATTCGAGATTGATGAAAACGGACACCAGATTGTTTCTCTGCCGCAGTTGGAGTCCGGGAAGTATCGCATTGTTCTCCAAGCCATCGGAGACGGCGGGCTTTGCCATTTGGAAGTCAAGGGGTACAAGGGAGAAAGCGCAGTCTCATCACAGGAAAAGCCATTTGAGATCGGACCCGGTCAGGTTTTCAGTACAGCCGTGTCAGCAGATTCGTTCACTGAGAACATGACCGTCATTTTTGATACGCCGAAAGACTATCCCCAAGATTTTGATAAAAACGGGATGGTTGATGACAGGGATATTGAACATATCTCTTCAAAATGGAATCTCAGTTGCGGTGATCCGGGGTACGATGCTTCATACGATATGGACAATGACTGCAATATCACAATCCTCGATATTATGAGGGTCGTGAATAGCAAGGATGAGTAAGAGGAAAGCTTTAATTGTCAATAAAATGGCGGCAGGCTTTGCCTGCCGCCATGCCAGATGAAAGGAAAAGCACAATAAAAAAGCATGAATCATTTTGATTGGAGAAGTATTCTCTGTCTGGCTTTTATTTTCATCACAGGAGGAACATCCATGGAAAATATAATATTTCAGATAGTTGCGAACTGCTTCATAGCCATAGCGACTTTGGGTTTTGCAGCGGCTATGTTCGTCAAGTACGGAAGCAAGACAAGTTCTTTGAGGTTTTCATCAAGGCATGGGGCTATTATTCTGCTGTTTGCTGCTTTCATCGTTATAGAAAACAGCCCACAGCCGCTCGGAGTGAGAGAGGCTGTTGCCCAAACTCAGTTTACCATAATCGCCGAGGCAGGAACCGGCGGCGAAATTTTACCTTCCGATGATGTCCTTACCACCCTCGGAAGCGAGCCGACTTTTACAATAAGAGCGGATGACTGCTATAAGATAGAAAGCGTAACCGTTGACGGGAATCCGGTTGATTTCTCACCCAACGCACGATTTACGGTGGGATTTTACACTTTCTCTCGCGTAGCAGCGAATCACAACATCAAAGCGGCTTTTATCAAAAAGACCCATACGATAACAGCGGCAGCCGGAACAGGCGGCAGCATCTCGCCTTCGGGCAGCGTAACTGCGAATTGCGGAGAGAACGCTGTGTTTACGATAATGCCGGGTCAAGGCTATAAGATCGGAGATGTTCTGGTTGACGGCGTGTCAGTCGGAGGCATTACTGCTTATACCTTCGCCAATGTAATTTCGGCGCATACGGTTGAAGCTGTCTTTGTCTCTGAATACAAATATACCCTCAATGTAAGCAAAACAGGCAACGGACAGGTGACCGGCGGCGGCAATTATGCTGCTGGCGCAACAGTAAATTTAACCGCAACGCCCGATAGCGGTTATAGTTTTAGCGGCTGGAGTCCTTCACCCTGTGCAAATTCGTTTGCAATGCCGAATAATGACCTGACTTGCACGGCAAACTTTGAGTCACTTATTCGTAAAATTTCCATAACTCCTAGCGCTCAAAGCTTCGGGGATGTCAGTATCGGCGCGTCCGTTACTAAGACGTTTACTATCAGCAATACCGGCAATTCTCCGTTGACCGTCAGTTCAATAAGCTATCCCTCTGGCTTTACGGGCAACTGGAGCGGCGGAACGATTGCGGCAGGTGCTTCTCAGTCCGTAATCGTGACTTTTACACCGACTGCGGTTCAGGCATACAGCGGCACGATAACGGTCAATTCCGATAAAACCGAGGGGATAAATACGATTGCGGTTTCCGGTACCGGAACAGCGATCCCTACCCGGATTATCAATTTAAACGGTAATCTGACCTTCGGAAATGTCAATGTCGGTTCAACTAAGCAACTGACATTCACTGTCAGCAACAGCGGAAACTCGGCGCTGACTGTCAGTTCGATTACTTATCCTGCCGGTTTCAGCGGCAACTGGAGCGGCGGAACAATAACGGCAAGCGATTCTGTTACTGTAATCGTAACTTTTGCGCCGACTGCGGCTCAGTCGTACAGCGGCACGGTAACGGTCAATTCCGATAAAACCGAGGGAACAAACACGATTGCGGTTTCCGGCACGGGAACACCGATTCCCACCCGGATTATCAGTCTGAACGGCAATCTGACCTTCGGAAATGTCAATGTCGGTTCAACTAAGCAACTGACATTCACTGTCAGCAACAGCGGAAACTCGGCGCTGACTGTCAACTTGATTGCTTATCCTGCCGGGTTCAGCGGCAACTGGAGCGGCGGAACAATAACGGCAAGCGGTTCTGTTACTGTAACCGTAACTTTTTCGCCGACTGCGGTTCAGACTTATAGCGGAATAGTAACAGTCAATTCCGATAAGACCGATGGAACAAACACGATTGCGATTTCCGGTACCGGAACAGCGATCCCTGCCCGGATTATCAATTTAAACGGTAATCTGACCTTCGGAAATGTCAATGTCGGCTCAACCAAGCAACTGACATTCACCATCAGCAACAGCGGAAACTCGCCGCTGACAGTCAGTTCAATTATCTATCCTGCCGGGTTCAGCGGCAACTGGAGCGGCGGAATAATAATGGCAAGCGGTTCTGTTACTGTAACCGTAACTTTTGCGCCGACTGCGGCTCAGGCATACAGCGGCACGGTAACGGTCAATTCTGATAAAACCGAGGGGATAAATACGATTGCGGTTTCCGGTACCGGAACAGCGATCCCTACCCGGATTATCAATTTAAACGGTAATCTGGATTTCGGTAATGTCAATGTCGGATCAACCAAACAACTGGTTTTTACCATTAGCAATACCGGCAATTCCGCACTTAATGTGAGTTCGATCACTTGTCCCGATGGCTTCAGCGGAAATTGGAGCGGCAGTATTCCGGCAGGTTCGAGCCAAAGTGTGACAGTAACTTTCAGCCCCACATTTACTATGACTTACGGTGGAAATCTCAGGGTTTCTTCCAATGCCACATCTGGAACGAACATAATAAATGTGTCGGGAACAGGAATAGAAGTTGCAAATCAGAAACCGGCAGTGAATATCATTGATTGTCCCTCCGGTATACTGACAACTTCCTCTTATACTTTCAGGTGGAGCGGGAGCGACGCTGACGGCTCTATCTCCGGCTATTATTATGACTTGGATAATTCTCTGCCTAATTCCAGCACAACCGGCACATCCAAGACTTACTCAAATCTGAGCAACGGCTCACATACCTTTTATGTGAAAGCAAAGGATGATGACGGCGCATATTCCTCAGTGGTTTCATGTCAATTTTATGTAAATAAACCGCAACTTGTCAGCACTCTGATTTTGGTCAATCGCCAGCAAATGGAGCGGTTATATGGGGATGTTGCAAGATTGATGGATAAGCTTGATGCGTTAGCAGAACATCCTGATGTACAAGGCTTAGTTGTACAGGTTGAAAGTAACCCTGCTGTTGCAGACGCTTATCGAAACAGGGGGGAAAACTTTAACGATAGAAATCGGGCAAATGTCGTAGCTGAAGCAATTAAGCAGCAATTTATCATTCCCCGACAGGATGATCTGAATTATATTGTTATCATCGGAGATGACCGTATAATTCCTTTCTATCGCATCTTTGATCAAACAACTCATCGAGATCCATGGACGCTGACTGATAATTTTTATACCGATATGGTGCCTGCTATCGGTTATGCCGGATCTGATAATCCGAATATATTTGTCCCTGATATTGCAAGCGGACGTTTGGTAGAAACGCCGGATCAAATTATCAACTTCATTGATAACTTTCTAAACGGTAATATTTTGAACCTTGAGAGAGCTGTCGTTGTCAATGACAATACGCCGGATGATCCGACAACTACCGAAATCCATGAGGGAGCTCAGTTTTTAGAAGATGGTGCCCGGAATCAGTATAATATTTTGCAAGGTGACAATATTGATACTGATTGTACACTGATTGACGATAACTGGGATGCGAAGGACTTTATTGGGCGGATTTTAGACCATCGCCATGATGCTACCTCAATTAATCTTCATGCGAATCCCTATGAGTTTGGAACTCCTGATATTAATGATGATAATTTTGTATCAGCTGATGATTTCCAAAACGCACAGGCAGATTTTTCAGGTGCTTTATTTTACACGCTGGGCTGTCATTCCGGACAAAGTATGCCTTATAGCTTAGATTTACCCGAAGCTATTGCAGGCAAACGTGCTTACTATGTTGCAAATACAGGATTCGGATGGGGAGCAACAGGGGGTATAGGTTTTTCTGAGCAGTTGATGCTTGATTTTACGCGCCTGTTGGTTGAAGGCTCTGAAGTAGCACTTGGTGACGTGTTAACGGAAGCTAAACAGAATTATTATGTCGGAGATAGGAATTTTGATGGTACAGACGAAAAGGTGATGGCTGAGAGTACCTTATACGGCTTGCCCATGTATAAAATTACCTCGCCTGATGCTTCACCTTTGGCTACCGGCATAACGGCAAACAGAGGGCAAGTCTCTCAAACAGGTTTATTGCAGAGAGAAAGTATCTCTTACAGCTTAACACCGAAAGCAGTAACAATGCCTGAGGGAACTTTCTATACGTTAGACGGAACTGTAAGCGGTAAAGAAGGAACGCCCGTACTGCCCAAACTCACGCATGATGTAACCAATGCGGAAAAGAGACTGCACGGAGTTGTATTTAAAGGTGGGAAATATTCGGTTGTCAAGACTGCTCCGCCGCTTCAGCGTTATCATACCACCGATGAGCCGAGCAGCAACAACTCTTCCTCATCAACTTTTACTACGGTTGGGTGGTATCCTGCGAAGTTCTTTACGCATAACTCGGTAGAATTCAGTAGAGGGAAAATGGAAAAGTTGATCGCTACCGCCGGACAATATAATTCTGCCGACGGAGGACAGCAGCGAATTTTCGACACCATGGATTTTGATTTTTATTATCATGCTGATTCTGGGGATCAGACTCCGCCCACTGTCAACCTGATAAGTAAAGATTTGCAGGGCGATGTAGTCAATTTAAATGTGTCAGCTATTGACGCATCAGGAATTGAGGTAGTTATCGTTGCCTATACTGATAGTGAAGGAGAATGGAAGAGCATTGAATTGACTCAGAACGGTGAGATTTGGACAGGCAGTTTTCCAAATACAGACAAAGCTGATTTTCTCATTCAAGCCGTTGATAAGGCTGGCAATGTAGCTGTGAGTGATAGCGGAAGCACGATATTCAACTCCGGCGTATTCACCGTAGGCGAAGAGGGACTTGTGAAAGTTGACTGGCTCTACGACGGCGGCGCATACGAGAGCGAACTCGGCATATTCAGCCTTGCGGGCATGAAAGACTTCACTCCCAATTCGCCGGAATTCATCGCCGAAGCGGTCAGACGGGTGCTGTCAAATTCGGAACAGGGCTATATCGTGATCTCTGACCGGACTCAGGGCGCAAGGTTCAGCGGTCAGTTGGGTTCCGGCAAAGAACCGAATCGTAACAAGGGCATATATAAAGGACTGAAATCCTGCAATATGAAAGCCGGAGATACTTTTGCGACTGTGCTGGTTCCGAATTCCACCTTTGTTGCACTTTCGGGAAATCCGGCAACAACGGATCCGGCAAAACGTCCGATTTTCTCTCTTGCCTCCTCCAATCCGGAGCATGAGATGTATTTCGGGCAGATCGCAAAGATAAAGGACGGCGACAGCGAGTTTGTCAATGCAGTTGTATATGAGGATATGCTGCTCTCTTCCGGCAGCGACCGGGATTACAATGATCTGATTGTTCATTTTTCCGGCGTAACGCTCTCCGCTCCTACGCTGGACAACCCGGAACTCGGCTTCAAAGAGGACTGGCGGAAATCGCAGAATCCCGTGATTCCGCATATCGAGGTATCTCCGCCGGATCCCGATACGCTCTGGATTACGATAACGCTGAAATCTCCGGCTGATCTCTTTGTCTATGACCCGCAGGGCAGAGTCATCGGCAAAGAAGGCGGAAATATTCCGGGCGCAACTTTCGAGACGGGCGCTGACGGGCATCAGATTGTCTCTCTCCCGAAATTGGATTCCGGCGAATACCGGGTCGTGCTGAGAGCCATCGGAGAGGGCGGTCTCTGTCATCTCGAAGTCAAAGGCTATAAGGGTGAGAATGAGCTTGCGGCAAAGGAAATTCCCTTTACCATCGGAGCGCATGAAACCTTTACGACGCTTATCTCCGCAGACGACTTCCTCGGCAGCACGGTGATTGACTTCGGGACGCCGGATGTTCCTGTCAGCGAATCCGGGGAGCCGCTGAATTACGATTTCAACGGAGACGGCCTCATTGACGATGCGGATATTGCAAGGCTTTCCTCGATCTGGAACAAATGCAGAGGCGACGCGGAATTTGATCCTTTCTTTGATCTGGATAACGACGGCTGCATCACAGTTCTGGACATCATGCAGGTTGCAAAATAGACAATCGCCTGCTTGATTTGAAAAAAAATGCTCCTGCTGACGAAAAGTCGGCAGGAGCATTTTTTTTGTTCAATCTGATACAAAAAACCGCTTGAAATACCGAAAGCAGGGCAATATAATAGGAAAATGTCTGAACGGGGATTTACAGGATTTTCAGGATGACCGGGATTGAATCCTGTCAATCCTCAAATCCTGAAAATCCTGATTCAGACAGTGTGGGGCAAAGGTCTGAATCAGGATTTTCAGGATTTTAAGATGAACAGGATCAGCGATTTGGAAATCCTGTCAATCCCCGAATCCTGAAAATTCTGATTCAGACAGTGTGGGGCAAAGGTCTGAATCAGGATTTTCAGGATTTTAAGATGAACAGGATTAGCGATTTGGAAATCCTGTCAATCCCCGAATCCTGAAAATTCTGATTCAGACAGT
>DYRK01000872.1 GCA_020718785.1 Desulfatirhabdium butyrativorans
AAGGAAATTTCCGATCTGCCGACTGTGTTATATTTCGAACATAATAACAAGGTGAATCTGATATCCCGTTGATTTTATTTCCAGCCCGCCTTGTCACTGCACTCTTTTTGTTCCTTCGGGTGGGATTTTTCCCACTGAGTGACAGACTGAGTTTCGTTATCATCCATTTTTGAGTTCATGCACTCGCAGTATTTCTGCACCACTTCCATCGGCTGACCTTCATCCTTATTGTCCATGATGCACTGAGCTATCCATTTCATGTCATCCGGACTTGCCGGCGCCGAAGTATCAGCCGGTTTTGCTTCCGCTTTTTTCTCTTCAGCCGCGATTGTCAGTCCGGAAAAGGACAGTACAAACGTACACGCCAGAATTGCTGCCAGAATTTTTTTCACTTCTCTTTCCTTTCTTTGATACGAATTAGTCTGACCCTGTTGATTTTATTCGGGTTAATTTTCACCAGCCTGATTGTCTGCAACAATACCATAAGGCTTTATGCTTGTCAATTCTTTTTTATCGGAAAATAAAAACAGGTTTTCAGCCGATGCAGCTTGGAATCAGGCTTCCCAAGTTTCGGAAACTTGGGAAGCCTTTTGGCTATTTGTTTGCGAACATCTCTTTGTAAAAAGAGCATCTGTCCCTGCATTCGTTGGCTTTTTCCAGATAACCGCCCTGTTTTTTCCCGTTACACAGCGTCCCTTTCACACTGAAACAGGTTTTGCCGAAGTTAGGATAAGCGGGACATTCTTTTTCTTTTCCGCATCTGAGACTTTCCCAGCAATTCTGACGTGCTGCCATCTGCCGCTCCTTTCTTTAAAAAATGATATGTTTCCGGAACCGGAAATTACGATAGCATATTTCCGGCAAATGTCAAATCGGATAAGTTTCGCCCCGCACTCTCATGGTCGGAAAATTAAAAAATACTTGTTACCGGCGGTTCGCGGTGATATGGACACCGGAAGGCTGTCAATTTTTTTCAGGGAGATTTGATGAGCAGATCGGATAAAAAAATCTTTGCCACACTCTTTCTTTCCATGTTTACCGTGCTGACAGGGGTCGGAATTGTCGTTCCCCTGCTGCCGGTATACGCGCACAGGTTAGGCGCGGGCGGGCTGTATATCAGCCTGATATTCGGAGTATTTTCCATTTCCAGAACCGTTTTTCTGCCCTATTTCGGCAGAGCCTCGGATAAAAAAGGACGAAAGCCCTTCATCGTCACAGGACTTTTGGCTTACACACTGATTTCATTAGCTTTCATGTTTGCAGACCGTATCGGACTCCTCATTGCCATACGCTTTTTTCAGGGCATTGCATCGGCTATGATTATGCCTGTGGTTCAGGCTTATGTCGGAGATATGACTCCCGTGAAACAGGAAGGCTTTATCATGGGGACATTCAATATGTCCGTATTTATAGGGCTGAGTCTGGGTCCGGTACTCGGCGGTGTTATCAACGATCATTTCGGGCTTTCGTTTTCCTTTCTTTGTATGGGAATACTTTCATTTATAAGCTTTTTTCTGAACCTGTGTCTGCTTCCGCCGGTAAATAAGGAAAAGCTTAACTGTCAGAAAAAAGCCCCCGCGGGATGGAATTTTCTTATGACAGACAAGGATATTGCGGGGCTTTTTATTTTCAGATCGGCTTATACTGCCTGTATCGGAATGATCTGGAGTTTCCTGCCGATTTATGCAGCCACGGAATTTGCTTTGTCCGGTTCGTCTGTAGGCACGCTGGTAATGCTCGGAATCTTTGTCAGCGGAGCCTTGCAGGCACCGATGGGATTCATAGCAGACAGAATCAGTAAAAAAGCCATGATTACCGCCGGGGGCATGATCGTCGTTTATGCAATGTTTTCCTTTGAATGGGCAGAAGGATTCCGTGATCTGTTTTTTTCCGGACTGATGTTCGGGATCGGCGGCGGCATGTCCATGGCGCCTCACACGGCAATTGCTGTTCAGAAAGGGAGTAAAATCGGGGCAATGGGTTCTGTCATGGGATTGATGACCATGTCCCACAGCATCGGTATGATGGCCGGATCGCTCATTGCGGGACTGATGATGGAATTTTTACAGCTTCGTCAGGCATTT
Source organism: Desulfatirhabdium butyrativorans (assembly GCA_020718785.1). GTDB lineage: Bacteria > Desulfobacterota > Desulfobacteria > Desulfobacterales > DYRK01 > DYRK01. The sequence goes on from DYRK01000872.1 coordinate 2,085, forward strand.
TCATTCGGAGCGGTGATGATGATGATCGGGGTG
>DYRK01000873.1 GCA_020718785.1 Desulfatirhabdium butyrativorans
AAATGCCTGTTCTGCCGCTATCATGAACAGGCAGAAATGCCTGTTCTACCGCAAAAAATTATAAGCCGAACCGGAGTTCGGCACTCCCGGTATCTCCGAATCGAGAGAAACAGATATGGCAAGAGTAAAATTGAATTTACCGGATACTTATGAATTTTCCACTGAAATTTCCGTCCGCATCGGTGACATAAATTACGGCGGACATCTCGGTAACGATGCTGTTCTGTCTCTGATCCATGAAGCCCGTATGAGATTTTTCAAAGCACGGGGCTTTCCTGATGAAAAGCACGTTGCCGGCGCAGCCATCATTCTGTCTGATGCAGTGATTGTCTATAAATCGGAAGGATTTCACGGAGACGTTTTGGTCATTGAGCTTGCCCGTTCCGACTATAACCGATGCGGCTTTGATATTATTTATAAAATTACCAATAAAGCTGACGGTAAAGAAATAGCGAGAGTCAAAACGGGCATTGTCTTTTTTGACTATGACAGAAAAAAAGTAATCCGCATTCCTGAAACATTCAGATCGTCCTGAAGCCTTATCGGAGCAGCTTATTATGAAAAAGAAAGAAATCACCATTCCCCTCGTTCCCAAGCCCCGGCTTGGGAACGAGAAAATTACGATTGCTACAGATATGCTGGAGCCTATCAGCTATGAGTATGCGGGCCGGCAGGATATCGAAATTGTGATACGGCAGCCGGAGTTTACATCCGTATGTCCCCGGACCGGACTTCCGGATTTCGGCTGCATTACTGTCACCTATACCCCGGCTGAAAAGATTATCGAACTCAAGTCGTTGAAGTTCTATTTTCTTCAATACCGGAATATGGGCATTTTCTATGAGCATTTAGTCAACCGGATTCTGGAAGATCTGGTGAAGGTGCTTGCTCCCAAACAGATGGAGGTTGCAGGCGATTTCACGGCACGGGGAGGCATTTCCACCCGTGTGACCGCAGTCTGTGTCCGGGGTGATGCCTGACGGTGTCCCGGAATACAGTTCTTCAGCCCGTTCACGGTTTCCGTCGGATCGCAGCATGTAAATGTATCCCGAAATCAGGTCTTCGGCCGCATTCCGGAAGCTGTCCGGACATCGGAATTATTTTCAGATATACTCATCGGATTTTGGTTTTTATTGGCATGATTATTGCTTATCATAACGTATTATCTGAAATTTTTCGGTCCTGCCACTTGCCCGCATAGTTTGTTATGATCATTCCCTGGTTGTACTCCTTGAAAATGACCACCGCATCATCAGAGACATTCGTATAGACCGCCATGTCCCTGATTCCTCTTTCCGCATTCAGTTTCTTTTTGCCGTATATGACAGATCCCAGATGAAAATCGGGTTTGCCGAGAACTTCGGCCACTTCCTCAAGGCTTCCGGCAGCCCACCCGATTTCACGGAATTTCTGTTTCTCATCTTCCGAAGGTCTGCCGAAATGATGATCCCGCCAGGAACAGGGGAATATTCCGCCGCAGCAGAGACAGTTCCGCAACAGGGAAATCTTTCTCGCACCTGATTTGTCTGTGAAAAGAAGACGGAATTCTCTGTGTCTGCTGTCATATGCAACAGGGACTTTCGGTTTCCAGCGGTTTCCCGATTTCGGACAAAGTCCCTCCTCACCGTAATAGTCCCGGGCAAGAGGCTTTTCCGGGTTTGCCGCCCACAGACGAACGTGAGGTGCTTCACATTTTTCAAGAGGCAGATCTCCGATACCAAACCATTCCTCCTTTGAAAAACGGAACAGAGGGTTTTCCGCATCGTCATCATCCTCGCCTGTCGTTTCGACAGCATCGAAGGTTTTGTGTAATTCCCGGGCGAGAAACTGGAGCCTTAATATCAGATCAGTTTGTAATCCATCATAATAACAGAGACCTCCTGCCACACATGAATAAATGTATAACCTGTCAGCCGCCATACATCCGGGAAAATCTGACCTCTGATCCTTCATATACTCTTTTCAGCCTGTTGATATACTCTTACGGTATTGACGAACGTCTGCATTTATGTCATTTCTCTGCTTTGTTCAAATTAAGGAAAAATAAGAGCGGAAAAAATTTGCCTGATTCTGATGAAAAATTTGACAGAAAGAAACGAAAATGCTATTCTGAAT
>DYRK01000172.1:0-2584 GCA_020718785.1 Desulfatirhabdium butyrativorans
GACTCGGCTCACCTTTGCTGACCTGGGAGCAGAACCGGGCGAAAACCGAGGTTGTAGGACCGGTTGTCAGGCGAGCTCCAGTTCCGCCTCGCAGACCGGCAGTACCGGGCAATGAGGTACCAGCCGCCGCCCCGAAAGACACGGTCCGAGCCGCTAACAGGGCCGACAGGATCAATGACAGAGCCTGATGCATAATCCCCATACCAGTCATGGCACCATTCCCATACATTGCCATACATATCATACAAACCCCATGAATTGGGCTTCTTTTTTCCGACAGAATGAGTACCGCATTTCGGACAGCCGTACTGCTTTTCAGTCCAGCCGGAACAGTCATACCCGCCGCTGTATTCAACACAACTGTTTCCCCCGTACCATGCAATGCCGTCAAGCGCCGGGGCATTATTCGAGCCTAAAATTTTTATATCACCTGTATATAAAGCTGTCTGTGTTCCCGCCCGACAGGCATATTCCCATTCCGCTTCGATGGGCAGCCGATAAGTCTTTCCTTCCTTCTGATTCAGTTTCTTGATAAATTCCTGCACATCATCCCACGAGACATTCTCCGCCGGGCAGTCATCCCCGCAATCCTTGAAATAAGACGGATTATCTCCCATAACCGCTTTCCACTGCCCCTGCGTCACCTCGGTAGTCTGCATGTAGAAGCCCTTTGTCAGCTTGACCTTATGCTGTTTTTCATCGCTGTCCCGTCCCGGCTCATTTTCCGGGCTGCCCATCATAAATTCCCCCGGCGGTATGTAAACGAATGTCATGCCGATGCTGTTGGTAAAGCTTTTTTTATCACTTTCACGGGATGAAACAGCAGGCGCAACAACCGGCGCTGTTATAACTTTTTCACTCAAATCCACATAAAAGGAGGCTGAACGGTTTTTCTCAACAGTTATATCCCGCTGATATGTTTCATATCCCTGCTTTTCGACTCTCAGCTTATATCCTCCGGGCAGAATTTCTCTGTCTGCCAGAGGGGTTTCTCCCATATAAGTGCCGTTCAGAAAAACCTTTGCGGCAGAAACATTGCAGGAAATCTCCACTGTGCTTTTCGGCGAAGGAGCGGTTACAACTGCACCGCTTGAAGCCACAAACACAAACTGCCCGCCCTGATCTCCGACGTTGCGAATAGGCTTGCAGATCGGCGTCTGTTCCGAATTGTTCCCGATAATCGGCGCAATCCGGGTATGAATTTCCTGTGTGCTGATAAAAGGTTTTTCGTTTTCCCGCAGAGCCTTGAGCAACTGATAGGCAAAAATACTGTGATCGCCGGTTCCGTCGTCCTGTACCGGTTCTTTGTTTCCGGAAGTCATTCCCCAGCGGCTTTTCTCATTATACAGACTCAGATAATACCGCTCATTAATCACAGGCGGCATGGCTCGTGTTTCCTGCCCGAAAAGCGTTCCCGAATAGCAGGAATCGGAAATCAGCAGGACATGACGGGCTTTCATGCTGCGGATGGCTTTCTGCATCTGCGTATTATCCAAATAAGTCAGGGGTTTTCCGAATTTGGCGTCCGAAGGAATCCACCAGCCGTCGTTATAAACCGTGTCGAGTTCTCCGTGTCCCGCATAATAAATCAGCACGCTGTCGTTTTCCTCAGTGCTTTCTGCCAATTCCCGCAATGCCTTGAAAACAGCCTCCTGAGTGGCTTTGTCATCTAAAAGAAGCTTTGTCTGAAATCCGTAACGCTCCTCAAGCAGCTTTGCTGTTTCTTCGGCATCTTTCCGGGCAGTTGTCAGACTCGGAATATATTTGTCTTTGTATTTGTTGATGCCGATAATCAGGGCGCGGTAATTTCCCAATTTCCCGCTTCTGTGATTCAGGTCGCCGACATCCGTGATTTTTTGGGCATCTTCACTCCTTGTCAGCGTCACGATCAGAAAAAAGCAAGAGATTGAAACAATTGTAAAAAAGACTGATTTTTTCATGGTTTTCCTCCTCTTTTTTTCCCATAAATCCGGATTTATGTAAAAATCTTCATACCACAAGAATTTTCCCTTTACAACCATTTTGAAAATCTGTAAAATCATATCTGAAACAGATATGACCGTCATATTTATATAACTAACTAAAAATAAAGGAAAAATTTTATGAAATCCTATCTGAAAACAGGCATTCTCGTCTTACTCATTCTTGCTGTCCCAGCCGCGGGCTTTTCCGAGTCCGACAAAGATGAAATTTTCTGCGTGGTTCATGTCAGCGGAACGATTATAGTCAAAGGAATGAAAGAGCCTCTGAAAAATCAGGATCAGCTTAAACCCGACTGCGAAGTCAGTTTTAAGACGCCGAAAGCAGCGGCGGTGCTTATCGGACCCGAAAGCGGACGCCGTATTCTTGCGCCGGACAATCTGACGCTGAAACAGGACGGAACTTATATTTTTATACCGGATGATTCCCCGAAAAAAAAGGAAAACGAATTCGTCAATTTCCTCAAAGTCTGTTTCCTTCCTTCCCGCGGAAGTTTCGGAACCCGGGAGATAAAGCCGGATGTTCTCAAAAAAGAAATGGATTTTCTGATCCTGAAACTCAAAGAATTCGGAAAAAATGAAAAAGAGATTGCAACAGAAGCTTT
>DYRK01000172.1:2684-10324 GCA_020718785.1 Desulfatirhabdium butyrativorans
GGAATATGTCTCGCGCACGGACTGTGGCTGCTGGTTCTGACTTTTCTCTGGCTCAATCAGAGTTTTACTTATAAAGATGAGTTGTTCGAGATTCAGATGACATCGGGTATAAGGCATCTGCTTTTCAGCACAGAATCAGATTCGGACAGCGACGGTTTCCTTTTCGTCAATACCGCGTATGACCGGAAGCTGATTGAAAAATACGATAAGGGTATTCTGCTCGGAAATGAGGATATTACGGACAGGGAAAAACTTGCCCGGTTCTTCCGTATCCTGAATAGCAGCCCTGAAAGTTGTAAATTTGTGCTGTGCGATATTTTCTTTAGGGATCCCTCTCCTGATGATGATTTGCTCCGGGCGGAAATGAGTAAAATGAAAAATATTCTTATTCCCTATAGTAAATATTCATCAGACGAATGGGAAACTCCGATTTTCGGAGATATTCCGAAAGGCATTGTGGATTACACAACCGGCGATGCCAAAGGCACTTTTCTCAAATTCAGGCTCACGGAAACAGACCGAAACATCATGCACAAAAGCATTCCTTTGCTCATGTATGAAAAACTGTACAGCGCGGAATTCGGCAAACGGGGATTTCTCTATGTTATGGACGGAAAGCCGAGTCTGAACGCAATGGTTCCGCATTTCAGAATCCGAAACATAGATAATAGCGGATATTATATGAATTTAGGAGAGATATTGAAGACGCCTGAGCCGCTCATGCTGAATCTGACAAAAAACCGCATCATTGTTATCGGCGATTTCAGAGAGCGGGACAAGCACGAGACCATATTCGGCGAGATGCCGGGTCCTCTGCTTTTGGTGAACGCCTATCTTTCGACAGTCAAAGGAGACAATCTTATCTCACCGATTTTTCTCATCTGTCTGTCTGCGGTTTACACGATGCTTTCCTACAAGCTCTTTTACGGCAAAAAATCTGAGGAAAAACAGAAAGATATCGGAATCATCCGCTCCGGCAGGCGTTTTATTGCCGACTCGCTGAATTATGCGGCAATTCTGGCCGCTGTGTCCGTGGTTTTATATCTCATCTTCAATATTCATATCAACATTATGCTGATTGCCGCATATCTCGCAAGTATAGATTATCTGTTGCGATCTATAAGGAATTACTATATAAAAAAGCATATTTCCAAATTCGATATTCAAATTTGACAACCTTCAAAACATTGTATTGCTTTCGCTATGATATATCTCTGAAGCCTGTCCGTATAAAAAGTATAGACGAGTTCAATATTCAGTAGATCGAAAAGTTTTCCCGAAATGCTCGCTTGGGATTGACAAATCCCAAGCATTTTCGGCGGATTTGTCAATCCGCCGGGAGCGGCCCGGGGCATTTTCGATATATTCTTACCCCCGTCATAATCTGCGCTTTCTGTAAAACGGTTTTGCAAACCGTTTTGCTGATAAAACGATTTGCAAAATCGTTTTACGGCAGATTTAAAAAGCGCAGATTATGCCGGTTGACAGTATACTGATATTCCTTCATTAGAATCAGTTTATCTTCTCTTTCACAGCCTCTGCCAGAGTACGGTTCATTCCGGGAACCGCACTCAGTTCTTCAATTGTGGCGGAGCGGATACCGCTGATGCTCCCGAACTGTCTCAGAAGCCTCTGTTTCAGTTTTTTACCGATGCCGGGAACCGTGTCTAAAACAGATTTTGTCAGCGTCCGGCTGCGCCGGTCCCTGTGGAAAGAAACGGCGTGGCGATGAGCCTCGTCGCGGATCCGCTGCAAAAAAAAGAGCAAATCCTTTTCTGTGCCGAAATTCACAGGATTTGCCTGTCCCGGTTTATAAATTTTGTCTTGGGTTTCCCCGATATTCTCATCTTTTTTGGCAATAGAAAGGATATCGAATTTTCCTTCAAGCCCCAGTTCTCTGATAACAGATACGGCAATATTCAACTGGCCTTTGCCGCCGTCAACCATCAGGATATCCGGATAAGGTTCGGATTTTTCCCCTTTTCCGTAGCGCCGCCTCAGCACTTCTGCCATCGAGGCATAATCATCGGGACCTGCAACTGTCTGAACAGAATACTTCCGATATCCGGATTTAAGCGGTTTGCCGTGTTGAAATACTACCATGCCTGCCACAGGATTGCTTCCCATGATATTGGAATTGTCAAAGCATTCGATATGTTCCGCAAGTCTGTCTGTCCTGAGCTTTTGTTGCAGACGGCTCAGAATATCGGCGCCTGCTGCCGAGGAGTCAATCAGAGTTTTCAGACGGTTTTCCGCATTTCGGACCGCCATCTCAAGCAGCCGGGCTTTCTCTCCCCGCCGGGGACAGAGAATGCTTACTTTTTCTCCTTTGATTTTACTCAGCCGCTCCTCAATGAGCAAAGCATCTTCAAGAGCAACCGGAACAAAAATCTCTTTGGGAACAAAAGGGCTGTCTTTTTCGTAGTATTGCCGGATAAATGCGCTGATGATTTCCTCGTCTGCCGACAGTGTTTCGGCAAAATCAAGGTCCCGGGTTCCCAGCAGATAGCCTTGTCGGACACACATCAGGATAATCAGAGACCGCGACGGAGACCGCGCCATTCCCAGAATATCTCTGTCCTTGAAATCTCCTGTCACCGACACCTGTTTTTCAAGGATTTTCTCAAGAGCAAAGATTTTGTCTCTGAGTTTGGCAGCGGTTTCAAAAGCCTGTATTTCCGAGGCAGCGAGCATCTCTTTCTTTATTTTCCGAATCAGATCAGGGGTTCTGCCCTTCAGAAAAAGAATAACTTCGGCGACCATCTCATCATAAACCGTCTTTCCGACCTCAAAACAGCAGGGAGCCAGACATATCCCGATATGATAATTGAGACATGGACGCCGGCGTTTCTTCTTCTCCCATGAAGCAGAATCAGCATGGCATTTGCGGAGCTTGAAAGTCTTGTTGATGATATTCAAAGTCTGCCTTACCGCAGGGGGAGAGGCAAAAGGACCGAAATACAATGCTCCGTCATTTTCTGTTTTCCGGACAGCCTGAAGCGCAGGATAGGGGGCTTTAATATCCAGACGCAGCGAGGGATATCGTTTGTCATCTTTTAATATGACATTGTATCTGGGGCGGTATTGCCTGATCAGATTGGATTCGAGAATCAGGGCTTCCTGTTCGGTTCCGGTCAGAATGATTTCAAAATCTGCAATTTTTTTAACCAGCACCCCGGTTTTCATGTCCGGCTGTTCAGGTCTTGCGAAATAGGAAGCCAGCCGTTTTTTAAGATTCCGGGCTTTGCCCACATAAATCACTTTCCCCGAGACATCTTTCATAAGATAAACCCCCGGAGAACAGGGAACATCCGATAATTTTCCATCCGGATAATCAGTCATTTTTTATGAATACCATACCGTTTCAGTTTATTATACAGGGTAGTGCGGTCAACATCCAGAAGTTTTGCGCTTCTCGCTATATTCCAGCGATTTTCCTCAAGGATTTGAAGAATATGATCTTTTTCTATTTCCTTCACAGAAGAGCCTTTCGCTTCAGGAACACAGACAGGCAAATCTTCCGGCACGATTTTTCCGCCGGTACTGACCATAACTGCCCGTTCAACGGCATTTGCCAGTTCCCGGCGGTTTTCGGGCCAGGGATAGTGTATAAGCACATCCATTGCTTCCCCCGTGATTCGGGGAACCGGTCTGCTCATTTCCTGAGCAAAACGTCGGACAAAATGTTCGGCAAACACCGGAATATCTTCTTTGCATTCCCTGAGCAGAGGCATTTCAAAAGAAATCGCATTCAGGCGGAGATAAAAATCCTCCCGGAATTTCTGCTTAATGATCTCTGTTTCAAGGTCTTTGCAGGTAGAAGCAATGATCCGGAAATCCGCTTCAATGGGCTGTTTGCCGCGGATACGGTAAAAGAAACGGTTTTTCAGGACTGTAAGAAGGTCTCTCTGAATTCCGTCAGGAGCATCTCCGACTTCATCCAGAAACAGAGTTCCGCCCCGTGCCAGTTCCAGCAAGCCTTTTTCGTTTTCCGCCGCTTCTTTTGACTCGCCTTTCTGACAGCCGAACAGCTTTTTTTCCATGAGATTATGAGGTATTGAATTGAAATTTACAGTCACAAAGGGTCCCTCAGCCCGAGAGCTTCGGACATGAATGTCTATAGCTGCCGATTTTTTGCCGGTCCCTCTTTCACCTCTGATCAGAACCGTCGAGTCCATCATGGCAATATCCTGAATAAGTTCGAAGCGTTTTCTTACAGGTTCGGAACAGCCGATGATATTCCCGGATCTGCTCTGCTCTTTATATATCTCTTTCAGAAAAAGATTTTCACGTTCCAGTCTTTGATTTCTGATGATCTTCCGAATCTTCATCTTCAGCGGATAAGGCTCCAGCGGCTTGATAAGATAATCTGCGTCGCTGTTTTTTATAATATCAAGGGGTTCGGCCATAGAGTCATAGCCGATGGCAATGACAGCGGCAGTATCCGGATCATTTTCCCTGATATAATTCAGAATTTCACCGATGTTATCTTTTTTCAGACTGATATCTGCCACAAGGATATCGAAGCGGTTATTCTTTAATTTTTCAAGTGCTTCTTCTGCATCAGAGGCTGTAACGACAGTGTAACCCTCTGATTCAAGCCATCCGCTCATGAGTTTCCGCGTGACTGATTCGGCATCGGCAATAAGAATGTTCGTTTTTCCCATCTCAGGACAATCATATCGTAATTTCTTTCACTTCACAAATAAAATTTTCTGCCGGAATCCGTCACAGGGCAGAATTATTTTTTTCAGACAAATCATAAGAAAAAAATTTCCTGCATATAATCAGATTAAGCAGAAAAATTTCTCTTGATTTTTTCCGAAAAGCATATATCATCAGCTTTATTATTCTTCGGATTGTCTGAAAAAATATGTTTTCTCAGGGAGAAATGCGGGTTTAAGTTTCGTTCACGTTTTATTTTGCAGAATCGGGGGATATTAACTGCCGAGGCTTGAGACAGAAAAATGACAGATCAGTTTCAACATACCGCGTATATCTGCGTGGGATCCAATATCGGAGACAAACTGCTGAATTGTCAGAAAGGAATTGCCGGACTGACAGGAAACGGGCAGTGTGTTTTGGAACAGTCCCCTTTTTACATGACCGAACCTGTGGATTATGAGGATCAGGACTGGTTTATCAATGCCGTGATTAAAATCGGCACCGCGCTCGATCCGTTTCAACTCCTCGATCTCCTTAAATCTGTTGAAAAAAATGCCGGGCGTTGCAGCAGGGAAAAGATAAGATTCGGGCCCCGGATGCTCGATTTGGACATAATTTTATATGACAATACCGTCATGAATACAGACAGACTGACAATTCCTCATCCCAGAATGCACGAGCGGCGTTTTGTATTGCAGCCCCTGTGCGATATAGACTTTTCAATTATTCACCCGGTATTCAGAAGGGAGATGCAGTATCTCTTAAATCATCTGACTCCCGGCGAACAAAAGGTAGTTCAATACCGATGATACGATTACTGGCATTTTTAGGCGCGTTATATTTAGGCTATAAGGGATTCAAAATATGGCTTATGTATCAGATTGATTCTGCAAAAAAGTTTCAGGAACAGAAATCCGGTGACAAAATCGAAGATATTTTAGTCAAGGACCCTTTCTGCGAAATTTATTTTCCCAAGCGGGAAGGCCTGCATCTGAATGTTTCGGGACAGGATTTATATTTTTGCAGCGCAGAATGCAGGGACAAATTTATTGCATCCCGAAATAAACCGAACCGTTACGAAGCATAAATCCGGAGTGCAAAAATAGAGCTTCGGCGGTTTTTTGCACATTTATCGTAGGGGCATGTCGGCGACATGCCCTTGTTTTCGGCGTGCAAAAAACCGCTTCGCTCTATTTTTGCACTCCGGATTTTCTGTAAAACGATTTTGCAAATCGTTTCGCGGATAAAACGACTTACAAAGTCGTTTTACAAAAACGCAATTTATGCCGGCGGGCAGTATATGTGCAAAAAACCGCTTCGCTCTATTTTTGCACTCCGGATTTATGAAGCAACTTAGAACCAGCTTAAAGACTTAAACCAAGCTGAATTTCGGAACTCTGATTCCAAACAATGAAGCAGGAGGCTTTACGCGTGAAATTTTTTATAGATACCGCAAATATTGCTGAAATCAAAGAAGCCCATGCAATGGGCATGGTGGACGGCGTTACAACCAATCCTTCTTTGATTGCAAAAGAGGGGCGGGATTTTGAAACAATCATCAAAGAAATCTGCGAAATCGTGGACGGACCCATCAGCGCGGAAGTGATTGCGCTGGATACCGAAGGCATGGTGAAAGAGGCTCGCCATCTCGCAAAAATTCATGATAATATTGTCATAAAAATTCCCATGACCGTGGACGGGCTGAAAGCCGTGCGCCAACTCTCGGAAGATGGCATCAGAACCAACGTGACCCTTGTTTTTTCGCCGCTTCAGGCATTGATGGCAGCCAAAGCCGGGGCTTCTTACGTGAGTCCTTTTGTGGGAAGATTGGACGATATTGCCCAGGAGGGTCTTACGCTGGTTGAGCAGATTGCCCAGATTTACAGCAATTACGGATTTGATACGGAAATCATTGTGGCGAGTGTACGCAGTCCGATTCATGTGCTTGAATCCGCGCTGCTCGGAGCAGACATTGCCACAATTCCCTTCAACGTGCTTGCGAAACTCGCGGCTCATCCGCTGACCGACAAGGGGATCAAAGCATTTATGGATGACTGGAACAAAGCGAAGAAATAACATATTCGGAATATGCGTAGGAGTTACGCAGTTGAATGATTTTAACCGCTAATTCACGCTGATAAACGCCAATTAATCAGAAAAATAAATTCAAATGCGTAAGTCCTAATGCGAAAAAGAAAAAATAAAATCCCGAAAGCGGATTTTATTTTTTCATTTCCGCACTCCTCCGTCTCCCTAATTTACCCTTGACTATTAATTCTGACAGATGTAAAAGACAGCAATGGGTTCGGGCAGCAAATTAAAAAACATATTGATTCACCCCAATTTTCTGACACTGTTCCGCATGGCAGCGGCTCCGGGAATCGTGATTCTGCTTATGTTTCCGCCAAGCAGATTGTTCACCTTCCTTGCCGCGATTCTGTTCAGCGCGGCGGCAATCACTGATTATTTGGACGGATATTTCGCGAGAACACGGGGGCTTATCTCCAATTTCGGAAAGGTGATGGACCCGCTTGCCGACAAACTGATAGTGTCCTGTTCGCTTATTATGATGGTATCCGCGAAATGGATTCCGGCATGGATAGTCTGTGTTATCATCGGACGCGAACTTGCCGTGACAGGTCTGCGGAGCATAATCATCGGCGGCGGCGAAGATGTTTCGGCATCTTCCCTCGGAAAATACAAAACCGGCTTTCAGATTGCCGCTATCATTCCGCTTTTACTGCATTTTCCGTATTTCGGCATTAATTTTCACGCCATCGGAATGTTCTTTCTCTGGGGCGCGTTGGTTCTCACAGTATGGTCAGGCGCGGATTATTTTATCCGATTCAAAAATCTTCTTAAAATATGATTTTTTTGTTGACAAAGCGAAAATAGCCTGTTAAAAGGGTTCTTTCATTGAGCGGGAATAACTCAGTGGTAGAGTGCGACCTTGCCAAGGTCGAAGTCGCGGGTTC
>DYRK01000173.1 GCA_020718785.1 Desulfatirhabdium butyrativorans
TAATTAAATTCACAAAACATCAGTCGGATAAAAAAAAGGATTACTCTGATTTCTATAAAAAATTAACCCAACAAATTGAATCAATTAAGATAAAATTGGATGAGTATGGTTTTATCCCTGAAGGACTTATAAAAGTGCAGTCAAAAGAATATACAGAATTTTACGGATTATTGGTTGTAAGAGAATTTATTTATCATCTTTCAGCGGAACATCGTTATCAGCAGAAGGAGCCATAAACCATGTGGGAACTGAAAACCAAATATCTGTTCAAAGGCAGACTCGAACTGAAAACCGCCCTGCATATCGGCGGCGGAAGACTGAACATGATGAATACGGACAGTCCGATTGTACGGACACCGGAAGAACTTCCGTTTATTCCGGGTTCGAGTTTCAAAGGGGCATTTCGCAGTACGGTTGAAAAAATAGCCGTATCTCTGCCGAATATCACAACCTGCCAATTGATTGAAGATGAAAAATCAAAGAATTGCCCGACGGCTTATCATAAAGAATTTGCCAAACAGGTCGAGAAGATGAAAGATGAGAAAGAATTAGTTGAAACTCTCAAGGAAAAACTTTGTAACACCTGCAAACTGTTCGGTTCTCCCTACACGGCTTCCAAAATATTTTTCCACGATCTCAAAATTCTGGACTGGGCTGGCGTTACGCAGGTTCGGGACGGCGTGGTGATTGACCGGGACAGCGAGCGGGCTAAAGACAAACTGAAATACGATTTTGAAGTAGTAGCTCCTTCGTCAACATTCGATATGGAAATCTGGCTGGAAAATCCTTCAAAACAAGACTTGGGACTGGCATGTATCGGCTTGAATGAATATCTGAGCGGCATGGGCTATATCGGCGGAATCAAATCCAGAGGATTGGGCAGTTGTTTTATTTCAGACCTTAAAGTTTACAAGCTGGATTTGGAATCGGAAGGAAAAGAAGAACGGCTGAGAAAATATCTGATTCATACCGAACCGGAAAAGAAAATGGATGAAATCAAAAATCCCGAACAGTTTGTTCAAGAAAAGACAGAAGCTATTCTTTTGTCCAAAGAGGTATAATATGCTGAAAAAATTGGTCAATGAATGTAAGTTCAAATTACAGATCAAAACAGAAGGACCGCTGTTAGTCAAATCCGGGTATGCCACAGCCCACGGACCCGATATGTCGCCAGTTCTGACTTACCGCAACGGACAGGAACAGGTTTTTATCCCGGGCAGTTCGCTCAAAGGCGTGTTTCGGAGTCATATTGAGAAAGTGATTCGCTCGGTGAATGAGGAACTTGTCTGTCTGCCTTATGAAAAGCCGAACTTTGTAAATGAAAACAATCGGCTGATTTGCCCGAATTATAGCCGAGCTTTTTGTGGCAACAGATTTGAACTCAGAAAGAAAAACACGGTTCAAGATGATAAACGGAATAAATGGAAGTTGTTGAATTCGGATTTAGAAGATAAGGACGGAAATCGAAAAGATATTAATCCTATTGTCTATCATGATTCCTGCCCCGTGTGCCGTCTGTTCGGATCAACCTTCTTTATCGGACGAATATCCGTCGGCGACGCGTATCTGACTCTGACGACGCCCCCGGATGTAAAGCGTTATGTAGAAACAAGAGACGGTGTGGGGATTGACCGTTTTAGCGGCGGTGCGGCTCAGGGAGCATTGTTCAATCTCCTCGTTGTCAGTGCCGGAACTTCATTTCAGACAGATATTCTGCTGAGAAATTTTGAAATCTGGCAATTAGGCGCGGTCATGCTGATTTTGCAGGATATGGAAGATGAACTGATTCGAGTCGGCTCCGGGCGTTCACGGGGATTGGGGCATATCAAAGGAGCGGTGAATCAGGTGGATATTCAGTATCTGAAGATGAATATCGCGGGAAAAAAAGCCGATGAAATATGGGGGCTTGGCAAATTTTTAAACGGCGATGACAGTTACGGAACCCGGCACGATGACTCGCTGATGCTGGCAAATGCGCCGCCTGAAAAGCAGAAAGGGATTCGGACTATTCAGGAATTCACCGGCGAAGCGCTGAACGATTTGAAAATCCGGGCAATGAATCGCTTTGTAGAAACAATTCCGGCATGGTCTGTTCCTAAGACCATGTGTTTTTCCAATCTTCAGTTTGAACCGGAGGCATGAGAATGAATGATGTCATTTATACCGGTCAGACAGCGGATATAAACGCTCTGATTCCGAAAATGACCTGGAATTCAGCGATGATGATTCTGGAGCAGTTTCAAAACAAATGGCTTGAAAAAGGCGAGCAGGAAAAAGCGATTCGTTTTGAGCAATTCAACTCGGCAGAAGATTTCAACGCATTTCAGACCGGGCGCATTTTCGATTCGGAAAAAGAACTGTTCTGGTCATGGAATGATAAAGACCGGTTTCATGTGATTTACAGCGGAGATGAAGCAGACTTGCCGGGATTGCAGGCTGATGATACAAAGGATTTTGAGACTTCGGAACAAAAATACATGCTGTGGGGAAAACCATATAAAACAAAACAGGTGTTTTTGGAACTTCAAATTCCCCGTCTGCTTTGCTATCCTTTTGCATGTAAAAAAGATAACAGACCGGCATTGAAAGTGATTGAATATCGGGATAAAAATACCTGTCAAATCCGGCATTACCGTTTTTGCGGATTGGAGGAAGCTTTATGAATCCTTATGATTTTGTGCCGATTGATTTCAATCAGCCGATAGCACGCCGCAGCCCGATTCAGCACGGAAAATTTGAAAAAAACACCGTTTCCGGCAGTCTCACAGGCAGGATTATCGCTGAAACGCCGATTTTTATAAAATCCGGTAATACAGAGCAGTTTACCAAAAACAAAGCCGGTCAATATATCATTCCCGGCACATCCCTGAAGGGACTGTTTCGGAGCATTGTCGAGACCGCTGCCTACGGATGCTTTGGCGGAAAATGCGACAGAAGATACAAAGATAATCAGCGGGGAACGATTGATCATTCCAAAAAGCTTCCTGCTTCATTTCTTGCCTGTACCGACGCCGGACATCTCTGTATTGCGTGCCGGATATTCGGAATGTTGTATAGCAACAATGTCTTTGCCGGTAAAGTGTCATTTGAGGATGCGGTTTGTAATAAACCTGTAGCGCATAATCCTGCCGCCATTTACACGATAGATTTGATGGGACCCAAACCGCACCACACCGCTTTTTATTTGGATTCAAGCGGAAATCGGATTGCGGGGCGGAAGTTTTATTTTCATCATCAGCAACGAATCCGCACAACGGACAAGAAGACTTCATATAATCAACGAATCAATCCCTTAGATACCGGCTCTGAATTTACGTTTACAGCCAGTTTCACAAATCTGGAAAATGACGAATGGCAGGCATTGCTCTATGCCATTGTGCTTGAACCGGAGATGCGGCACAAAATCGGTTATGCCAAACCTTCGGGATTGGGAAGCGTGAAAATCGAAGTCACTCATCTCCGGCTCATTGACTATGCCTCTCGGTATTCATCCCCGAATCGCGGAATCACCGAATATCAAGAGCAATCACTGAGAGATTATATTGCGGCGCAGACCCGAGGTTTTACAAGTGATACGACATCTCTGACATTGAATGAATTACGCCGTATCTGGCGATGGGATGTAAATGATAAAACGCCGTATCGGTATCCGACACACGAGTGGTTCAACAATAATCCGAATGCTCCCATCAGTCAAACTCCTTAATTTGTGAGGTTAGGAATGGCAAATATTTTAATAGCGTCTTTGGGCGAATCGCCTATCGTAGTTACTTCAATGGTGAAGGCTCTGAAAGAGGAAAAGAGCATAGAAGTTGATAAAGTCATTGTGGTTTATCCTGCGGAGCATCCGAATATTAAAGACGGCATAGATTTGATTGAAAAGCATTGCCTGTGCAGAAAGATTGAACCATGCGGATTGCCGTTTCCCGATGTGAACAGCTATCGCCGGTGTTATTTGTTTTTGCAGACGCTTTACGGCTTGCTGGAAGCGAATCAGCAGGATACGGTTTATCTTTCCATAGCAGGCGGACGAAAAACCATGTCCGCCCTGATGTATCTGTTTGCGCCTTTCTATGAGAATATCAAAGGAGTTTATCATATCCTCGATACAAATGAGGGAACGGACAGAAAGAATTTTCATTCTCTCGAAGAGTTGCTTAACCGTTTTTGCTCAGACGATCCCAAACTTGAGGACATCATGAATCCGCCTTCGGATGAACTGAATCTGATTGAGATACCGTTTGAACATTTTGCCAATGTTCAGGAACTCCGGGAACTTTTAAAGAATTATGATCCCAAACAGCTTACAGAAGGAGTTTCAATTTCTTTGGACGATATTGAACCTGATGCGCTGGATTTTTGGACCGCTGTTTTTCAAAAAAGAGAAGCACCCAAAAGAAACATTCTCAATATTCGTTTTTCACAAACTGCCTACGAGCAATATTTTGAATTGGAAGACAATTTGCGTAAGGTTTTCAGAAAATATTTCAGGCAGATGCAATCTCCTAATTTTATTGATCAAAAAAAGCACGGCACATTCAGCGGAAACGGAGCTGTTTTTCATTTCTCCAAGCTCCGTCAGACCGGCGAAAGACCGTTTTTCTACAGACAGGGTAAAGATGTTATTGTTGCCCAACTGACATATAAAGCGAATGACTCATACCAGCAGTTGAGTAATAAACTGCAAAAATATCGCCCTTCTGTAAGCGAATATGAACCGAAATACACGCTTAAAGAAATAGAACAGATCGGAGATATTTTACTGGCGGCTGTCGGGGAATCTCCGATGGTGGTAACACAGGCTTATAGGCTGCTTCAGCGTAAGGAAAATGCAAATATTGACAAAATAGCAGTTGTTTTTCCCGAACAAAATACATACATTAAAACCGGTATTCGGATATTGGAAGATGTTTTCGGAAAAAAAGCAGAGGTCATAAAATGCGGCGCAGCCTTAAAGGACTTAAACTCCGAAGATGCCTGTGAAGATTTTCTGAATCGGATTATCAAGGCTGTTGAGGATCTGAAAAAGAATTATCCCGATTCCGAAATCCGTATGCTGCTTTCCGGCGGCAGAAAAGGCATGTCCGCTCTGTCATATCTGGCTGCCCAGCGTTCCAATATTACCAAAGTCTATCATACCCTTATCACCGACTCTGAATTGGAAGATAAAATTAAAAGCGAATGTTCGATAGAAAATCTGAACAGACTCGGCAGCACAAAGAAAAAAGCGGAAAAAATGTTTTTGGAATGTTATCCGGCTGAAAAGTTTGATTTGTTTGAGGTTCCGGTGATATCTTTAGGACGTTAATCAAAATTGAATTTCAATAACCATCAGCAGGGTTTTGCCGGCGGCAAACCCCTGCTGATCAGGGATGTTTGTACAGGCGGCAGTTTCAGTAGGAGTTAGCCGGCGGCGAACCCCTTTACTGCCTGCGGATCGGAGGAAACGCACAATGAGCAAAACCATTATGACAGTGGATGATTCTGCCAGCGTTAGGCAAATGGTGAGCTTTACGCTGAGAGGAGCGGGCTATGAGGTGATAGAGGCAGTGGACGGCAAAGATGCCCTGTCCAAACTCAACAACGGTGTACGCGTCCGTCTGATCTTTGCCGACCTCAACATGCCGAATATGGACGGCATAGAACTGATTCGTGCCGTAAGAGCCAGACCTGCATATAAATTTGTCCCGATTATCATGCTCACCACTGAATCTCAGGCATCGAAAAAGCAGGAGGGCAAATCCGCAGGAGCCACCGGATGGATTGTAAAGCCTTTCAAACCCCAGCAGCTGCTGGCAGTGGTGAAAAAAGTGCTGGGATAAAGGAGTTAAAAGTGAGAAGTGAGAAATTTTTCACTTCTCATTTCTCACTTAGAAAGGGTTTTTCATGGATAAACATAGAGAAGTCTTCATAGAAGAGGCTTACGAACTGCTTGCCGAGCTTGAGACATCCTTGCTGGAATTAGAGGAAAATCCCGATGATGCAGAACATATCGGCCGTGTTTTCCGTTCCCTGCATACTATCAAAGGATCGGGAGCCATGTTCGGATTCGATGATATTGCAGAGTTCACGCATGAGATCGAAACAGTTTTTGACCGGGTGCGTGACGGGAAAATAGCGGTTACCCGCGAGCTTATCAATTTATCCCTGTCTGCACGGGATCAGATACGCGCCATGCTTCAATGCCAGGAAATTGATGAGTCAAAGTCAGAAGCAGTCATTGCAGCGTTCAGAGAATTTCTCACCGAGCCAGAGGGAGTTTCAGCCGAAATTCCTGATAGTCCTGCTATCAGGCTTCCTGATAGGACAATAACTTACCGGATCCGGTTCCGTCCCGCTCCGACTGTTCTTGCCGACGGAACCAATCCGATTCTTCTGCTCGGGGAACTCAGAGAATTGGGAGATGCCAAGATCGTTGCCCAGATTGACGGCATCCCCCGGCTGGAAGACTATGACCCTGAGGCCTGCTATGTTTACTGGGATATTATTCTCAGCACATCGGAAGGAATAAATACCATAAAAGATGTGTTTATCTTTGTGAACGGCAATTCCGAAATCCGTATCGAAGCGATTGACGGACATGGAACAGCAGATGAGGGAACAGATTATAAAAAACTCGGAGATATTCTGTTAGAGCGGGGCGATATTTCAACCCAGGACCTGACAGATGCTCTCTCGGCTCAGAAACGGATAGGAGAACTGCTGATACAGGAGAAAGGACTGGGGCATGGAGTAGTCGAGTCCGCTCTGACCGAGCAGAATCATGTCAAAAAAATGAGGAAAATAAGACAGGAGACGATTTCGGCATCCAGTATCCGGGTTCCTTCGGAAAAGGTTGACAGCCTTGTGAATCTGGTGGGGGAATTAGTGACAGTTCAGGCACGTCTCAGTCAGAAAGCTTTTCTTCAGAATGATCCGGAACTTCGCTCTGTTGCAGAAGAAGTGGAACATCTGACCGCGGAACTCAGAGACAACACCATGAGTATCCGTATGCTGCCAATCGGTACTACATTCAGCAAATTCAAACGCTTAGTCCGGGACCTCAGCAATGAATTAGACAAAGATGCTGTGATGGAGATAAAAGGCGGGGAGACCGAATTGGATAAAACCGTTTTGGATCAGTTGAATGATCCCATGGTTCATCTTATCCGCAATTCAATGGATCACGGCATAGAACCTCCGGACATACGGGAAAGACTGGGAAAGCCGCGGCAGGGAACTGTCTTTATCTGTGCGGCGCATTCGGGAGCCAATGTGCTGATTCGAATATCTGACGACGGCGCAGGCCCTGATTATGAGGCAATCCGAGCCAAAGCAAGGGAAAAAAGGCTGATACCCGCGGATGCGGATATCGGCGAAAAAGATATTTTCTCTTTGATTTTTATGCCGGGTTTTTCTACTGCCGAAAAAGTTTCGGAAGTATCGGGCCGAGGGGTAGGCTTAGATATAGTAAAACGGACTGTGGAAAGCCTTTCCGGAACCGTAGAGATAACGGGTAAAAAGGGCGAGGGAACCACAGTAACTCTCAAACTGCCGCTGACGCTGGCGATCATTGACGGACTGCTGGTTAAAATCGGCGATTCGCATTTTGTGCTGCCCCTTTCATCTGTGGAAGAATGTGTGGAACTGGCACGGGATGACCTGACCCGCGCTCAACGGCGGAATATGATGCGCTTCAGAGACGAACTTGTTCCCTATCTGAATCTGCGGAAAATTTTTATGATCGCCGGAACATCTCCGGGCATCGAGCAGGTAGTGATTGTCGAAGCCGATAAAAACGGGAGGATAGGATTCGGAGTGGACCGGGTCATCGGCCAGCATCAGACCGTGATAAAGCGGCTGGGCAGAATTTATAAAAATGTGGAAGGCATCTCCGGAGCTACCATTATGGGAGACGGAACTGTTGCCCTGATTCTTGATGTTATCCAACTGGTTCAGTCTGTTGAAAATTGAGAAGCGATAAATAACTTCAGGCATAACGGGGGAAAAATGAAAAAGCTGAAAGACATCCGGATCAAACCGAAATTAATGGGATTGTTTCTGGCAACAGGACTTGTTCCGCTTATTGTTATCGGGATCATGGGAAGTATGCTGACTGTTGACGGAATAATGGGCAAATCTTATGAGCATCTTGAAAGTGTCCGGGAGATCAAAAAAAAGCAGATCGAGAGTTTCTTTGCCGAGCGTAAAGGAGATATAGGGGTTCTGGTGGAAAATGTCGAATTTCTGACGCGGAATGCTTTTGAAAAACTCAAAACAGCACAGGAACTCAAAAGAGCGCAGACAGAGGTCTATTTCAAAGGCCGCCTTAGAGATATTCATGTTCTGTCTCAGAATAAAATGATTTCAGATGCCTTACATCAGTTTGCCGAGGCTTTTGCCGCGGAGGACAGAAAAATCGGCGGTCCTTTGTGGAAAAGCGCGGAAGCTGAATTTGCTCCCTGGCTGCAAGTCTTCAAAGAGCAGTACGAGTATTACGATCTCTTCCTTATCTCAAAAGACGGAGACGTGCTTTATACCGTGGCAAAAGAAAATGATCTGGGTCAGAATCTGATCACCGGCACACTGAAAAACAGTCCTCTGGCTTTATGTTTTCAGAAAGCACTGAAAGAAACAGCTATCCAGGACTACCTGAAGTATGCCCCGTCCGGCAACCGCTTTGCCGCGTTTGCAGGTTCGCCGGTTATACGGGAAAAGGAGGTTGTCGGCATAGCAGCCATTCAACTGGCTATAGAACCGGTAAACACCATAGTTCAGCGCAGGGAAGGAATGGGAAAGACCGGAGAAACTTATATTGTCGGAAAATATGAGGAAAAAACTGCATTCCGAAGCAGTCTGCTCACTATGGGAAAAGGCGAGCAGACTGTGGGATATGAAATTTCCACGCCTTACATAGAAGAAGCACTTTCCGGAAAAACAGCAGAAGGTATTTATACAGACAGTGCGGGCAATCTGGTGCTGGTTTCTTTCGGTCCTCTGGATCTGAAAGGTCTGAACTGGGCCTGTGTTTCCAAAATCAATCTTGAAGAAGCCATAGTGCCGAAAGCAGAGAAAGACAGCGATGATTTTTTTAACCGCTACATTCGGAAATACGGATACTATGATCTCTTTCTGATCCACCCGGAAGGCAATATCTTTTATACGGTGCGCCACGAGCCGGATTACAACAGCAATATTCTCAACGGCAAATATGCGGATTCAGGACTGGGAAAATTGGTTGCCAAAGTCTTGCAGACCGGACAATTGGGCATAGCCGATTTTGCGCCCTATCTTCCGAGCAACAACGAGCCGGCAGCCTTTATAGCCCAGCCGATGGTAAGGAATAAGCGGACGGAATTAGTCGTGGCATTGCAGTTTTCTCCGGATGCGATCAATGAAGTCATGCATCAGCGTGAAGGCATGGGCAGAACCGGCGAAACCTATCTGGTAGGTTCGGACAGACTTATGCGTTCAGACAGCTTTCTTGATCCCGAATATCATTCGATAAAAGGTTCTTTTGCAAATCCATCCAAAGGCATGGTCGTCACCGAAGCCGTGAACGAGGCTCTGTCCGGCAAAACAGGACATAAGATCATCAACGACTACACGGGCAGAAAAGTGCTGTCTGCCTATACTCCGGTCAAGATAGAAGACATGGTCTGGGTTCTTGCCGCAGAGATCAATGAAGACGAAGTGAAATCACCGGTTTACAATATTCTGATTTCTGTTCTGATCGCTGTATTCTTCATCGCTGCCGCAGTAGTCTTTCTTTCCCGTTTTGTCGGAAAAGAGATTGCCGATCCCCTGATCAAAGGCGTTGATTTTTCCAAAGCAGTGGCTGCCGGAGACCTTACCGTGACTATCGAAGTCGAACGGAAAGATGAAGTCGGAATACTGGCAGAAACAATGAAAGAAATGATAGTAAAACTTCGCGGGATTGTGGCAGATGTAAAACGGGTATCAAGAGATGTTGCCGAGGGGAGCCGGCAGATGAGCGAAACCGCCGAGGAAATGTCTCAGGGAAGTGCTGAACAGGCATCTTCGGCAGAAGAGGTGTCAGCGTCTATGGAGCAGATGGCTTCAAACATCAGACAGAATGCCGACAATGCCTCGGAAACTGAAAAAATCGCCATGAAATCCTCGGAAGACGCACGGGAAAGCGGCGAAGCCGTAAGCAGTACCGTTGAAGCCATGAGAGATATTACGGATAAGATAAGCATTGTCGAGGAAATTGCCCGGCAGACAGATATGCTGGCTTTGAATGCCGCTATCGAAGCGGCACGTGCCGGTGAATACGGCAAAGGCTTTGCAGTGGTAGCAGGTGAAATCCGC
>DYRK01000874.1 GCA_020718785.1 Desulfatirhabdium butyrativorans
TTTTGTTTGATTTTGAAAAAAAAGTCAACTAAAATCTTTTAAGTAAGGGAATACAGGACAGAAATCAGACTGATATTGAAATCTGCTTCTCCGGTCATTTCAGAGCGGAATCCATAAAAATCTGTAAATTGTACCGCCCGCCCCGCTCCACCCCACAGACCCAGACGTGAAAAAATTCCCCTCATCCGATTTTGCCTCGGGAATGACATGGTCCGGGAATAATCCGTATAACGGCTTTATTGCTGAAAAGGGATTCGGAATTAAAAATCCGGGAAACATCTGTCGGTTTCGGAGCAGCAAAACTGTACGGGCAGAGAATTTGAGAGGACGAACAGAAAAATGAAAAAAAACGCTGTCTGCGGAATCCTGATAATTCCGCTGATCGTTATGTGCGGCGGCTGCTGCCCGCTGATAACCGGGAAAGTTGTCGAGGCCGGAAGCGGAAAACCCGTGGAAGGAGCGGCGGTTTTTGCGGAATGGACCAGAACCGTCGGATGCTTCGGACTGAAATATACCGAGAGCTGCAGAACATCGGAGGCTGTCACCGGCAAAAACGGCAGCTTCATAATCTTCGGGACGCTGAATCCTTTCGTCAATTTCCATACGAAGCTCGGCATCTACAAGAAAGGCTATGTCGCATGGAGAGAATACGGCACATTTCCCGGCTTCAAGGAAAGGGATGGATTCGGATTCTGCAAACTCTGGTATGAATACCGCCTGGAACCTTTTCTGAAAAGCTATTCTCATTCCAAGCATATGATTCATATCGGAGGTATGAGGGACGGGGACAGCAACTTTTACAGGGCTTACGAATGGGAACTGAGCCTGGCCGCAGAAGAGCGGAGATTATTCCGAAAAAAACGGGAGGATTTGAAAGAGAAGGAAAAAACAGATGAACAGTTGTGGGAAGAAGTACTCCGGGAACTGTATCTGACGGAAGAAAATTTTCAGAAACCGCAATAAATAATGAAAATACCACCCCACATTCCGGTTGCTCGCCTTCCATTCATTTCTCGACAATTTTGTCGAAGATAGACAGGAATTGTCGGATTTCCGATCAAAGCCATATCATAACTATCTGTTTTTACACACATACGACTTTGGCACAATTATTGAATACTATATATGGCAGGAACACAGATTGCAAACAAAAACTTTAACAGTCCCAAAAATGAAAGGAGTTTTGACAATGAAGAAGATCGGAGCAATCATATTTTTCACATTGGCAGCCAGTGCAGTATTAAGCAGCATGGCCATTGCCGGAGGTCGTCCGGGTTCAAGCGGCGGATGTACTGCGGTCAGTTGTCTGCCTTATCAGGATGTTGACGACACGGAAAAAGCAGACCTTCTGTATATGCGTGAAGAAGAAAAACTTGCCCATGATGTTTATCTTACCCTTTATAAGAAATGGAATCATCGGGCATTCAATAACATAGCGCGCAGTGAACAGCAGCATACCGGCGCGATAAAAAGTCTGCTGGATAAGTACGATCTCGAAGACCCATATATCAGTACCGTAGGCGTTTTCAGCAATGAAGAGCTTCAGACCCTTTATGATGAACTGGTCGCAGCCGGAAGCGTATCTCTTACCGAAGCCTTTCGGGTGGGTGCAACCATTGAAGACCTCGATATTTCGGACCTGCAAGGATGTACGGCTTCAAGTGATAATTCCGACATCAAAAAAGTTTATCTGAATCTGACAAAAGGCTCTGAAAATCATCTCAAGACCTTTGTTTCCCAGCTTGCACGATACGGTGAGACATATCAGGCGCAGTATCTGTCTGAAGAAGAAGTCGAAGCCATTGTCGGTAATATCCGGTAAATAAGCAGAAACAAAGGAGTGCAGGGCGATCTTGCACTCCCGATACCAAATTCTTAATAGTTTGAAGGAGAATAGAACCATGTTTAAAAATGTATTGAAAGCAGGATGTGTGATGCTGATGGTGGGAAGTCTGAGCGTTCCGGCATGGAGTCTGAGCCGTGATACCGGTGTGAATACAGATGATCTTCAGAGCTTTTTTGCAGGTCGGGGTAACGGACCCGGCAACGGTACTGGCAATCGCGGAACCGGACCCAAAGACGGAACCGGAAACGGCTCCAAATCGGGAA
>DYRK01000875.1 GCA_020718785.1 Desulfatirhabdium butyrativorans
GGAATGAGGCAAACAAAAAAGAGATTACCGGACTGGGGCTGAAATACAATCTGCTCACTGCCTATACCTCTTTTATTGCCATTGACAGTCTGGTTCGGAACGTAAAAGGAGAGTCAAAGACGGTAAAACAGGCATTGCCCTTGCCCCAGGGTGTTTCGGATTATGCGGTGGGGTTTGAACCTGTATTAATCGGAAAAGTCTTCATTGAGGGATCAGCAGCATACGGTCCCATGGAGCTTTCAAAAAAGATAATAGCTGACTCAGAAACGACTGAAACAAGGCGCGTTAATGTCGAAAAGATCACTGTAATCAATGACCCAGGGATTGAAACAAGTGTTCTGAAATTGATCAGGAAGCATATCAATACACTTGAGTCATGCTGCCGCGGCATGAATATCAAAGGAAGATTTGAGATAAAAATTCAGATTGCCGGCAGCGGCGCCGTGATTTCAACAGATGTTGCGAAGAATGAAATCGGTGAAAAAGCCGGAAAATGTTTCATCAGAGAGATTAAAAAGTGGAGTTTTTCAGGATTAAACAACAAAGAGACGCTTACCGTGCTGATCCCGTTTTTTATAACACAATGAGAAGCGAAAATCATTTTTCCGCACTCCGCGGATACAGTCAGAATTAAAGCTGCCCGAGGAATTTCCGCAATGAAACAATCCTCTCTTTGGCCTCAGATGACCATTGTTCTTTTTGCATTCCTGTGTGCAGTGTCTGCTCCGAAAAGGGAGATATGCAATGATCGGGCTGACAGCATAAGCCATGGCGAGAACCCTTATCCGGTTGTCGAACAAAAACGGGACAGCATAACATTCATCATGGGAAACTCTGAAAACGGCTTTTATGCAAACGCGGCGTATTATTATCGCCATAATAAAACCGACCGTACAGAATATGTGGAAACCTCCCTTCGCACCCTGATTGAAGTGAGAGATTATCTGAAAAACAATCCTCCGGCCGGCGGCAAAAAATGGGGAGTAATCAACATCGTGGTTCATGGCAATGAATGGACCGGGTTGGGGATTCCGGTTTTTCCCGGGGGAGAGCGGGCAACAAGGGAATCTCTCGCAGCGGCTGTTGAAAGCGGCGCGTTCTGTCCGCCGGATCAGGGTGTTGTTGACTCAAAAACCGAAATCAGAATACACGGATGCGCTCTGGGGCGTGATCATACGCTTCTGAAATTGATCAGCAGAGCATTCGGAGGAAATGAGGAATATCTGCAAGTCCCTGTTGTCCGGTCATGCCGATATTTTATATCTTATGAAACAACGGAAAATAACGGCGAGATCACTCATTGCCATGAATATTTGACCGATTTCTGGTATGCGTTTTACAGGGCAGGCTGTCGTCCGGGCGACATTCGCCTTGCAGATCAATTGCGGCACAGGTATCCTGACGCGGATATCAACTGGCGGGACGCATTAAAACGGACATTGCCGCGTTACGTGGGAGATAATTTTCACCTGACATTTAATCTGCCGTTTAAATGGACCGTCATATATCCTGATGCAAAAAGCCGCCCTGATATAAGGGAAAAGAAGTACGGGCAAAAATGGCTGAATTCTCAGATCGAATTTCGACAATATGTTGACAGTCTCAACATCCCCGCCGACTACTTTGAATGGACAATTCAAAAGGTCAGATATAAATGCGACGACGGGACATTTAAGCCTGCGATAGAGGCTATCGGCAGATGCACGATTCTCTGTGTTCTGAAAACCTTGACAGAACCGGAATCGAACAGGATTCCTTTACGCCCATTGATAACGGATACAAAGTATTATGGAAGTTCCGGTCGAAACTGACAGGATCATACATGATTAATCCTGCACCTCTTTGATTTAAGTATAAAAACAAGGATTGAAACACCTTCTTCTCGGCGGTAACGGTTTCGTCGGTTCGGGTTTAAGCTTGATTTCCATTAAAACAAGGATTGAAACACCTTCTTCTCGGCGGTAACGGTTTCGTCGGTTCGGGTTTAAGCTTGATTTCCATTAAAACAAGGATTGAAACTTCGCAGTTCGAATCCTGCAAAAATCGAGCAGGAGGCTTGGTTCAATGCGACTCGCAGACATGAAAACCTGAGCGACTATATGAAACTCC
>DYRK01000005.1 GCA_020718785.1 Desulfatirhabdium butyrativorans
GGAGACGGTCCGAAGCCGGGGCAGATGCGTTCCCAAGCAGGGGCTTGGGAACGAGGAAAAGCCTGAAACGCGGAGAGAAACGATTTTCCTCGATTATTGTCAGAAAGGAGCTTTTCTCGTTTTCTCGTTCCCAAGCCCCGGCTTGGGAACGCGCTTGCCGGGGAGGTTCCCCGGCTTCCCGTGACTGGAGACGGTCCGAAGCCGGGGCAGATGCGTTCCCAAGCAGGGGCTTGGGAACGAGGAAAAGCCTGAAACGCGGAGAGAAACGATTTTCCTCAATTATTGTCAGAAAGGAGCTTAGGTTTGGTTGAGACAGGTCTTGAAAGATTTATTGCCGCGCCGCCGGCATGGATATTCGGACAGCGGCTCGGTCTGCTGTGCAATCCGGCTTCGGCAGACAGAGAATTCCGTCATGCCCGCGAACTTATTCACGGACGCTTTCCGGGAAAAATCAGGGCATTGTATTCGCCGCAGCACGGCTTTTTTGCCGAAAAACAGGACAATATGATCGAGTCGGATCATACCGCAGACCCCGCTCTCGATATTCCTGTTTTCAGTCTCTACGGTGAGACCCGCGTTCCGACCGCGGAGATGTTTGATCCCATAGACACCTTGATTATTGATCTGCAGGATGCCGGCACGCGGGTTTACACCTTTATTTATACAGCCTCTTATTGTCTTGAAGCCGCGAAAAAATTCGGGAAAAAAATTCTGGTGCTGGATCGTCCGAATCCTGCGGGCGGAACCGCGGTGGAAGGAAACTGCCTGTCTCCTGAATATGCCTCATTTGTGGGACGATTTCCGATTCCCATGCGCCACGGTCTTACGGTGGGTGAAATTCTGAGATTATTCAATGAGTTTTACGGGATCGGCTGTGATCTTGAGATTATTCCCATGAAGGGCTGGCGCAGAGAAATGTTTTTCCGCGACACGCGGCTTCCGTGGATCGCGCCTTCTCCCAATCTCCCTGCTCCGGAATCGGCAATGGTCTATCCGGGGCAGGTATTGTGGGAAGGAACAAATATTTCCGAAGGTCGGGGAACCGCGCAGCCTTTTGAAATTTTCGGCGCGCCATTTTTAGATACGGAAAATATTCTTTCAATGCTCGGCGGAAACCGGGTTCCGGGTGCAATCCTCAGACCCATTGGATTCGAGCCGACTTCCAACAAATGGAAAGGCTTTCTGTGCAGGGGATTTCAAATCCATGTCACGGACCCGCATCAGTACAGACCTTACATCACAACGCTGAGGCTGCTTGAGATCATCTGCTTTCTTCACCGCGGCAGCTTTGAATGGAAACTGCCGCCTTATGAATATGAATTTGAAAAACTTCCCATTGATCTTATCATCGGAAGTGCGGAAATCCGCCGTCGTCTGGAAAATTTTGATGACATAAACGACATCGAGGCCTCGTGGCAAGATGAGCTTCATGCTTTTGCAGAGACAAGCCGGAAGTTTCATCTTTATCCCTGAATGAACTTCCCTGACTTGACCCGAATTATTCATCGGAGAATAAGGGGAGACCGCCCGTTGTCCTGTCAAAAGTGAAAGGATGGTTATAACTGACATTACGCAGCCTGATGCAGATTCGGGCGTTTATCCTGTTCTGCTGTCATTCCCGCGAAAGCGGGAATCCGCAGTCTGTCACAGATTCCTGCTTCCGCAGGAATGACAGGGTTCGTAACAGGATATTATAAGAAAGAAATGTCTCCTTTCTCATCCGTTTTTAAAAACTTGAACATTGAGATAAATAAAAAAATCTGCAGCAGGCTCTTTCCCGGTTTCATTCAAACCGGCGGAAGATGCAGTTTCAAGGTTGACAATCCAAACCGCTTAATATATTAAAGCTGTCAAATCATATTCCCTGGGATTTCCGTCAACAGACCGGGTTTTCCTGAAAAACCCGGTTTCTGTATTATTTTAACGGATTAAATACCCTGATACTGACGATTAACCGTTTAACTGTCTGAAAAGAAAAATGAGCCATAAAAAAAAGAAAAAAGAAAAGATCGCCAAGAAAAATTTAAAAGCTGCTGCCCTGACCGCGGATAACAGCCCTGAAACTCTGTCTCTCATGCCTGCCGGGGGAGCAGTCCCGGTGCCGGATAAAAATATTAAGATTCTGCCGGCATCTCCTGAAAATTTCGGAAAAATAACTCTCGTATCAGATAACAGAAGTCTTGACGCTCTACAGTCGGATAAACTGCTTTTTGATATAAATGCCGCTTTCCAGACCGCGGTTCAGCATCACCGGAACGGTCAGGTCACAGAAGCCGAAGCTCTTTATCGGAAAGTACTTGAGGTCAATCCGAATCATCCGGATGCCCTGCATCTGCTGGGACTGATCTGCCACCATAAGAATGACTACGATACCGCGCTGGAACTCATGAGCAAAGCTATTCTGATTTTTCCTCGGAATCCCATGTATCACTACAACAAAGGCAATATCTTCATTGCTCAGAAAAAATATGAAGATGCCCTTGCCTGTTATCAGAAAGCCCTTGAGATAAAGCCTGACTACACCGAAGCCTGCAACAATATCGGCAGCGCGCTGAAGGATTTGGGCAAACCCGAAGAAGCCCTTTCCTATTATCGTAAAGCCGTAGAAATTGCGCCGAACTATATCGAGGCGGTTTATAATATCGGTATTGTGCTGGCGGAACTGGGGCGTCCTGCCGAGGCGGTCGAGTCTTTCCGCAAAGCCGTAGAAATTAATCCGAACCATGCCGAAGCTTATTATAATATGGGGACTGCGCTGATTGACAGCGGCAGATCCGCGGAGGCGATCACCGCATACCGCAAAGCCACGGAAGTCAAACCGGATTATATTGAGGCTTATAATGAATTGGGGATCGAACTCAATTCTTTGGGCAAGACAGAGGAATCCCTTGAATGCTACCGCAAAGTCCTTGAAATCAGGCCAAATTGTGCGGAAGCCTACAATAACATGGGCGTTGCTCTGAGAAATTACGGTGATCCGGAGAAAGCCATCGGGTGTTACCGAAAGGTTCTGGAGATAGAGCCGAACAATGCGGTAGCTCACAGCAATTTATTGTTTTCGCTGCAATATGCTTCGGAATATTCTCCCGAAGCCTTATTCGAAGAACATCGCAAATGGGCGGCAGTGCATGAAAAACCGCTTGCCGGAGAGATATTGCCGCATAGCAATGATCCCAGCCCCGGAAGAAGGCTTCGGGTGGGATATGTGTCTCCTGATTTTCGGAGTCATTCCTGCGCCTATTTTATGGAACCGCTGCTCAGAGGACATGACAGAAGCCGCGTGGAAATCTTCTGCTACTCGGATGTGAGAAGAAGTGATACTATCACCGAGCGGATAAAACCCCTCGCGGATCACTGGTATCATGCGGTGAGAAAGAGTCATGAGGCATTGGCAAAACAGATCCGCGAAGACCGTATTGACATTCTGGTGGATGCAGCGGGGCATACTGCAAAAAACCGTCTGCTGGTATTTGCCCGCAAGCCTGCCCCGATTCAGGTGACATGGCTCGGATATCCGGATACCACCGGTATGAATACTATGGATTACCGCCTGACCGATTCTACAGCCGATCCAGTGGGCGCAACGGAAAGATATGCGACTGAGACATTGGTGCATCTGCCCAACGGTTTTCTCTGCTATGCCCCGCCTCCGGGATCGCCGAATGTCTCACCATTGCCCTTTTCGCAGACAAATATCATTACTTTCGGCTCATTCAATAATCTGACAAAAGTAACGAAAGATGTTGTGGCCGTATGGGCGCAGATATTGCAACATATCCCACGGTCCCGGATTCTGCTCAAAAGCCGTCAGTTGTCAAACGAATCTACCCGGCAGCATTATCTTGAGATGTTCAAGATTCACGGAATCGTTGCCGAGCGTATTACTATGCTGCCCCGCACTCCGTCCCAGACAGCGCATTTGGATATGTACAAGCACGTGGATATCGGACTCGATCCTTTTCCGTATAATGGAACTACTACGTCTTGCGAAGCCTTGTGGATGGGCGTTCCGTTTATTACTCTGAGAGGAAAACGGCATGTCGGGCGAGTAGGCACGAGCATTCTGACCCAGATCGGTCTGACGGAATTTATTGCAGAAAACGAAAGCGATTATATTGCCAAGGCGGTTCAGATTGCCGGAAATATCAACCGGCTGAATGAACTCAGGAATACGCTCCGGCTGCGCGTACAGAATTCCTCTCTGCATGATGCCAAAAAATTTGCGGGAGCCGTAGAAGCCGCTTATCAGAATATGTGGGAAAAATGGTGTCTCAGCAGGGCGGGTGCAGCCCTCCATACAACTGTTCCGAGATTCGAATTTTCGCAGCCGGTAACGGTTACTGCTCCGGTTGTCATTCCGCCGGTTCCGGTTCAGAAGGTGAATTTTATCCAGCCTGCAACTGCTACGAGATTAGAATTTCCGCAACCGATTTCCAATCCCACACAGACGGTAACATTTCAACCCCAACCTGCGCCGGTTACAGCGCCGCCTATTCCGTCGCCTGTTCCGCCCATACCCGCCGATGTTCAGGCGGAATTCAACGCAGCGGTAGAATCACATCGCGCCGGCGATTTATCCAAAGCCGAAGAAGTCTATCGGAAAATTCTTTCGGCTTATCCGAACCATCCGGATGCCCTGCATCTGTACGGAGTTATTGCCTTTCAGATTGACCGTCATGATATTGCCATTCAGCATATCGGCAAAGCCATTCAGATCAACCCCAACAGCGCGGTTTACTTTCATAATCTGGGAAGCGCTTTGAGCAAACAGGGGCGGATGGAGGAAGCTATTTCCTGCTATCGCAAAGTCCTGACCCTGAATCCGGACTATGCCGAAGCCTATTGCAATCTTCTGCTTACCTTGCAGTACGGCGCGGAGCGTTCCCGTGAAGATGTGTTTGCGGAACATCTCCGATTCGGTGAGATGTATGAAAAGCCTTTCAGAAACAAGTGGCTGCCCCACATCAATGACCGGAACCCGGACCGACGGCTTAGAATAGGATATGTGTCTCCGGATTTTCGGAATCACTCATGCGCGTATTTTGTGGAACCGCTGCTACAGGAACATGACCGGACACAGGTAGAAGTATTCTGTTACGCGGAACTTAAAAAAAGCGATGAAATGACCGAGCGGATTCAGCGGGTTTCCGAACACTGGTATCTCACTGCAAACAAAAGCCATGATGAGGTGGCAGAACAGATTCGCAGAGATGAGATAGATATTCTGGTGGATTTGACCGGACACACGGCAAATAACCGCATCCTCATTTTTGTCCGGAAGCCCGCGCCGATTCAGTTGGCTTGGCTCGGATATCCTGATACAACCGGACTGACCGCCATGAAGTATCGCTTTACAGATGCCGTAGCAGACCCTGAAGGCATATCAGACCGTTACTACACCGAAAAACTGATTCGTCTGCCCGACGGATTCCTATGCTACGCCGCGCCTGCCGAGGCTCCGGAAGTCGGTACTCTGCCGTTTCTGAACAAAAAGCATATCACCTTCGGTTCTTTCAACAATATCATCAAGGTCAGTGAAAAAGTCGTTGCGGTATGGTCGAAAATTCTGCATCGGGTTCCCGGTTCCAAGCTTCTGCTCAAAAGCCGTCAGTTTGTGAATGAATCAACGGTGCGGCAATATGTCGAAATGTTTGTAAAGAATCAGATTCCGCCCGAACGCCTGATTCTGCATGTCCGGATTCCGGATAAAAAGGAACATCTGAATCTCTACAATCAGACAGACATAGCACTTGATCCTTTTCCCTATAACGGAACTACAACTACCTGTGAAGCTTTGTGGATGGGGGTTCCGGTGATCACGCTGAAAGGAGATCGGCACCGGTCACGCGTGGGAACAAGTATTTTGACGCGAATCGGAATGACCGGATATGTTACCGAAAGCGAAGATGCCTATATTGCCGCAGCAATCCGGCTGGCAGGAGATATTTCCCGCATGAGTCAACTCCGCCGCGATCTGCGTTCACAGATGCAATTATCGCCTTTGTGCAATGCCAAAGCCTTTGCGCGTTCCGTGGAATCTGCCTATCGGGACATTTGGAAACAATGGTGTTCGGCAGAAGAATTTTTTCCCGAATTTCGCGTGCCGGTTTCATCGCTTCCGGTTCCCGAATTCCGGACTCCGGAACGCCATTTTCATGCTCCGCCGGTTAATCCCCCGGCGCAGATTTCCGAACTGAGACCGCCAAGTCCCGAATTCCGGCAGCCTGTGACGCTTGCCCAGCCGCCAGGGTTTAACATAGATCAGGAACTTCGCGCCGCGGTTCAACTGCATCAGTCCGGGCAGTTGGACAAAGCCGAGGATATCTACAGGAAAGTCCTCGGCGTCAATCCGAACCATGCCGATGCCCTGCATCTGTCCGGCGTTATCTCGCATCAGCGGGGAAAACACGAGGCAGCCGTCGAACTGATCCGTAAGGCGATTGCGCTGAATCCGAACAACGCATTTTTCTATAACAATATGGGACTTGCTCTGAGAGAACAAAGGAAAATTGAGGAATGTATTCTTGCCTATCGTACTGCTACGGAGATCAAGCCCGACTATCTCGAAGCCTACATCAATATGGCGATGGTGCTGAAAGCAGGCGGCAAAACCGATGATCTGATTGCCTGCTATCGAAAGATAGTATCGCTAAAACCCGATTATGCCGAAGTTTATAACAGTCTCGGCATTGCATTGAAGACAAAGGGCGAGTTCGAGCAGGCTGCCGAATGTTACCGGAAAGTCATGGAACTCAGGCCCAATTATGCCGAAGCCCATATCAATATGGGAAATGTCCTGAAGATTCAGGGAAAGCCGGATGAAGCAGTTGCCTGTTACCGCAAGGCTCTGGAATTCCGGCCCGACTATGCTGAAGCCTACAACAATATGGGGGCAACGCTTGAGGAAAAGGGAGATAAAGATGAGGCAATTGCCGCGTATCGCAAGGCATTGGAATTCAGACCCGACTATGCCGAAGCCTGCCATAATCTCGGAAATACGCTGAAAGCCAAAGGTGAAATCGCCGAAGCCGTTGCCTGCTACCGCAAAGCTACGGAAATCAATCCCAAGTATGCCGAAGCCTTTAACAGTCTGGGCATAGCGTTAAAGGAACAGGGAAAGTTAGATGAGGCTATCGAGTCTTATCAAAAGGCATTGGAGCTTGAGCCGGGCGGCGCCGGCGCATACTACAATATAGCAAATGCTTTGGGAGAACGCGGCAAAGCAGATGAAGCTATCGAGAGGTACCTCAAAGCCATAGAACTGAAGCCCGAGTATGCCGAAGCTTATGTCAATATGGGGAATATGCTGAAGAATCAGGGCAGGTTGGACGAGGCAGTTGACAGCTACCGCAAAGCCATGGAATTCCGACCCGAATATCATCAGGCATTCAGCAACTATCTCTTTACTCTGCACTACGGACCAGGACATGCGGCAGACTGGGTATATGAACAGCATTGCAAATGGGATGAGCAGTATGCAAAACCGCTGGCTGAGAAAATCAGAGATCATGCCAATGATCCCAACCCTGAGAGAAAACTCCGTATCGGCTATGTGTCTCCGGATTTTCGCAGTCATTCCTGCGCCTATTTTGTGGAACCGCTGCTCAGAGCGCATGATAAAAATGTAGTAGAACTATTCTGCTATTCCGAAGTCCCGAAAGCAGATGATGTGACGCAGCGAATCAAAGAACTTGCCGATCACTGGCGTGATACCGGCGGAATGAATCCGGACGAGATGTGTGATAAGATTCGGGAAGATCGTATAGATATACTTGTGGATGCCGCAGGTCATACTGCAAATAACCGTCTCCTTGTGTTTGCCCAGAAACCTGCGCCGATTCAGGTGACATGGCTCGGATATCCGGATACTACGGGAATGACCGCCATAGATTACCGCTTTACCGATGCTATGGCGGATCCCGAAGGAGACGCAGACAAATATGTCCGGGAAAAGCTTGTACGTCTTCCCGGCGGTTTTCTCTGCTATTCGCCGCTGTATGTGACTCCCGAAGTTGCAGAACTTCCGGCATTGAAGAATAACTGCATTACCTTTACTTCTTTTAATAATCTGGCAAAAGTGACCGAAGACGTAGTCGCAGCATGGGCGGAAATCATGCGTAATCTGCCGTCGTCGAAGTTTCTGCTCAAAAACCGGCGATTATCGGATAATTCTACCCAGACGCGCTACCACGGGCTGTTCGAAAAGTATGGCATTTCTGCCGACCGTATCACCATGAAGCCGCATACCGCAGGCAGAAACGAACACATGGATATGTATAACTCGGTGGATATTGCTCTCGATCCTTTTCCCTATAACGGAACTACAACTACTTTTGAAGCCTTATGGATGGGCGTTCCGGTACTGACAATTATGGGGGATCGGCATGTTTCCCGTGTGGGAGCCAGCATTGTGAAGCGTCTGGGCTTGTCAGGCTTGATTTCCAAAGATCGTTTGGAATATATTGACCGAGCGATATGGCTCGCTACGGATATTGTGCAGCTTAAAGAACTCCGTGCCAATCTCCGTCCGAGAATGATGCGTTCTACACTTTGTCATGCCAAGCTCTTTGCGGAATCTGTAGAATCAGCTTATCGGGATATGTGGAAAAAATGGTGTTCATCAAAGCTCGGCGTCGGAGTCAAAACCCAGGATGTGGAAATCAAAGCGATAGATGCAGATGTCGAAGTATTTGCTCATGGGTTCAAGCTCCCTGACGCCGATCTTTGCAGGGTGGGTGAAACCCGCCATTCTCAAATGCCGAGCCAACCGATCCCTGAATTCAAAATGCCGACATTTGAATTCAAAGTAGCAGCACCCGAAGCAGAAAAGCCGGACTGTGAAGCCAAACCGCCGGTATTCGAATTCAAGTTTCCCGAATTCAAAGCAGCAATACCTGAATCAGAAAAGCCGATCTATGAAGTCAAACCATCGGTTTCTGAATTCAAAGTCCCGGAATTTAAAGCACCGACATTTGAATTCAAGGTAGCAGCACCTGAAGCGGAAAAACCGGTCTATGAAGTCAAGCCTCCGGTATTCGAATTCAAGTTTCTCGAATTCAAAGCAGCAACACCTGAAGCGGAAAAACCGGTCTATGAAGTGAAGCCTCCGGTATTCGAATTCAAGGCACCGGCAACGGAGTTCAAAGTAGTAATACCTGAAGCAAAAAAACCGGCTCTTGAATTTAAGGTTACTGAACCCGTATTTCGAATTCCGACTCCGGCTCCGGCAGCGCCGCCTCCCGATGCCATTCAGGAACTTCGAATTGCTGTTCAGCACCATCAGGCCGGACGCCTGAACGAAGCCGAATATATTTACAAAAAAGTGCTTGAACATCACCCGAATCAGGCAGATGCTCTGCATCTGCTCGGCGTCATCGAACAGCAGAGGGGCAAACACGGGGTTGCTGTAGATATGATTCGCAAAGCCATTCAATTGAATCCGAAGAACGGAAATTACTACAACAATCTCGGCGTGGCTTTGAGAGATGCTGGAAAAGCGGATGAAGCGGTTGATGCCTACAAAAAGGCTTTGGAACTCAATCCTATCTATCCCGAAGCCTATATCAATATGGGAATGGCACTGAAGGATCAGGACAAACCCGACGAAGCGATTGCCTGTTACCGCAGATTGCTGGAAATCAATCCCAATGCTGTAGAAGCTTACAACAGTATAGGATTAGTATTGAAAGAACAGGGGAAAACCGAGGACGCGCTTGCTGCTTACCGAAAAGCATTGGAAATCAATCCCAACTATGCCGAAGCTCATATCAGCCTCGGAAATGCGCTCAAGAATCAGGGAAGAATTGACGATGCCATTGCCGCTTACCGTAAGGCATTGGAAATTCGTCCCGATTTTGCCGAAGCTTACAACAATATGGGAAATGCGTTTCGTGATAAATCCATGGCCGGAGAAGCGATCCGATACTACCGAAAAGCCGTAGAAATCCGACCGAATTTTGCCGAAGCTTACAGCAACATGGGCGTTTCCTTAAACGATCAGGGAATTGTCGGAGAAGCGGTTGACTGCTATAGAAAGGCTTTGGAAATCAAGCCGCAATATCATCAGGCGCACAGCAACCTGCTGTTCACCTTGCAGCACGGCGATAACTACTCGCCGGAATGGATGTTCGAGCAGCATCGCCAATGGGATGAAGCTCAGGCAAAGCCTTTGTCAAAGGAGATTCTGCCGCATACGAATGACAGA
Organism: Desulfatirhabdium butyrativorans; assembly: GCA_020718785.1. Taxonomy (GTDB): domain Bacteria; phylum Desulfobacterota; class Desulfobacteria; order Desulfobacterales; family DYRK01; genus DYRK01. The sequence continues at coordinate 10,205 of DYRK01000005.1, forward strand.
ACTCCCGGCAGACGGCTTAGAATCGGATATGTTTCTCCGGATTTCCGGCGTCATTCTTGCGCCTACTTCATAGAGCCTTTGCTGAGAGCGCATGACAAAACACAGGTTGAAATATTCTGCTATTCGGAAGTATTACGACCTGATGATGTGACCCAGAGAATAAGGGAACTTGCCGATCATTGGTATAGTAGCATAGGCAAGAATTATAAGACCGTGGCGGAACAGATTCGGGCAGACCGCATTGATATTCTTGTGGACTTAGCCGGACATACCGAGAATAATCGTCTGCTGACCTTTGCTTACAAGCCGGCTCCTGTACAGGTGACATGGCTCGGATATCCCGATACTACCGGAATGTCTCTTATGGATTATCGCTTCACTGATGAAGAAGCGGATCCTGAAGGCATAGCAGACCGATATGCCAGCGAAACACTGATTCGTCTGCCCAATGGTTTCCTTTGCTATTCATCCCTTTATCCGGGACCCGAAATCACTGAACTGCCCTTTCTGAAGACCGGAAAAATCACGTTCGGTTCTTTCAATAACTTGAGCAAAGCTACAGAGAAAGTAGTACAGGTATGGTCACAGATTTTGCAGCAAATTCCGGGTTCTCTCTTCTTTATCAAAAGTCGGCAGTCTTCGGATGATTCTACCAGACAGCGATATCTGGAATTATTTGCCCGAAACGGCATTTCTCCTGAACGGATTACGATGATGCCTCGGGTTCAGTCCAGAGAGGAACATCTCAGCCTGTATAACCGTGTGGATATTGCCCTTGATCCATTTCCCTACAATGGCACGACAACAACTTTCGAAGCCTTGTGGATGGGAGTTCCGGTAGTGACTCTACGCGGAACACGGCATGTATCAAGGGTCGGATCGAGTATTCTCAAGCGAATCGGTCTGTCGGAATTTGTCGCCGAAACCGAGACGGATTATATTGACAAAGCAGTACGATTAGCCGGAAATATTGATCGCTTAAAAGAATTGCGGTCTTCTCTACGCAGTCGCTTAGAAACGTCGCCCTTGTGTGATGCCTATATGTTTGCCCGGGCGGTGGAAAATGCCTATCGGAAAATGTGGGCAAAATGGTGCGGAGTGAGTGAGAAAGCGGATTTCCTCCCCCAGCAGCCGAAAATCGAATTTCGGATCCCGGCTTTTGATATTGAAAACGAACTGAAACATGCGGTTCAACTACATCAAAGCGGAGATGTTGCTCAGGCTGAGAAGAGTTATCGCAAGATTCTCGAAGCAGAGCCGAATCACGCCGATGCCCTGCATCTGCTCGGTGTGATTGCAAATCAGCACGGCCGCCATGAACAGGCTGTAGAACTGATCCGAAAAGCAATTCTACAGCATCCGGAGCGGGGAAGCTATTACAGCAATATGGGAAATGCCCTGAAAGAACAGGGCAAATCAGATGAAGCGATACTAGCCTATCAGAAAGCTGTGGAACTCAAGCCCGACTTTATCGAGGCATATAACAATCTGGGCGTGACGCTGAAAGACTTGGGCAGATTCGATGAAGCGGTTGATTGCTACCGCAAAGCATTGACAATCAAGCCGGACTTCCCCGAAGCCTACAATGAAACGGGCATAGTACTGAAGGAACAGGGCAGGGACGAAGAAGCAGTTGCCGCCTACAAGAAAGCCGTCGAACTCAGGCCGAATTATCCGGAAGCCTATAATAATATGGGAATTGCTCTTCAGGATCAGGGAAAAATCGAAGAAGCGATTTCCTGTTACCGCAAGGCATTGGAACTCAAGCCGGATTTCGCAGAAGCCTATAACAATTTGGGAAATACCCTGAAAGAAGCGGTCAGGCTGACAGAAGCCTTTGACTGCTATAAAAAGTCTCTGGAAATCCGACCCGGATATGCAAAGGCGCACAGCAATCTGCTCGGAGTCTTACAGTACGGCTCACCGCCGCCCAGAGAATGGCTTTTCGAACAGCATTGCAAATGGGATGAAATTCATGCAAAACCGCTGGCAGCTAAAATCCTGCCGCATAGTAATGAAGCGATTTCCGAGCGGAGGCTTCGCATCGGCTATTTTTCTCCTGATTTCTGCCGGCATTCCTGTGCGTATTTTATAGAACCGCTTCTAAGGGCGCACGACAAGCGTGAAGTGGAGATTTTCTGCTACTCGGAAGTGCATCGTCCCGATGAACTGACCGAGCGAATCAGAGGACTTGCAGATCATTGGTACAGCACGCTGGGAAAGACCGATGCGGATGTGGCGCAGCAGATTCGGAAAGACCGTATTGATATTCTCGTGGATATGGCAGGGCATTTTGCAAAAAACCGCCTGCCTGTTTTTGCTCATAAACCTGCGCCCATACAGATGACATGGCTCGGATACCCTGATACCACTGGCATGGCAGTCATTGACTACCGCTTCACCGATGCGGTTGCCGATCCTGAAGGAATGTCGGATCGCTATGTTCGGGAAACACTGGTGCGTCTGCCCGGATTTCTCTGCTACAATCCGCTCTATCCCGCGCCGGCTGTGACGGAACTGCCTCTGCTGAAAAGTCATCATCCGACTTTCGGCTCATTCAACAATCTGAGCAAAGTGAATGAGCATGTAGTCACGATATGGTCGGAAATCTTGCAGAAGGTTCCGCGTTCCCGGATTCTGCTCAAAAGCCGTCAGTTGTCGGATGAGTCAACTCGGCAGCGATATCTCGATCTGTTCCTGAAAAATGGCGTGACTTCCGAGCGGATAAAACTGATGCCCCGCACGCCGTCGAAAGATGAACATCTCACACTCTACGGTCAGATAGACATTGCTCTTGACCCATTTCCTTACAACGGTACTACGACTACATGCGAAGCCTTGTGGATGGGCGTTCCGGTCATCACAATAGCCGGAGACCGTCATGTTTCAAGAGTCGGCGCAAGTATTCTCACGCGAATCGGACTGCGGGAGTTTATCTCAGAAAATGAATCGGATTATATTGCCAAAGCAGTGCAATTGGCAGGAGATATGAACCGGCTTGTCCGGTTTAGAACTTCTCTGCGCGGACAGATGCAGGCATCTGCTTTCTGTGACGCTGCCGCGTTTGCCCGGTCTGTTGAATCTGCTTACCGGGAAATGTGGGGAAAAAGGGTTCGGAGTCCGGGGTTCGAGGTTCGGGGTGAATCTCCGGCAGTCAATTTTCAGGTTCCGGCTCCCAAAGTAAATGTTGAGAATGAACTGAATATCGCTGTTCAGCATCATCAGGCAGGGGAATTTGACAAAGCCGAGATAATTTATAAAAAAGTGCTTGCTGCGAACCCGAATCACCCGGATGCCCTGCATTTGCTGGGGGTCATTGCACATCAGACCGGCAAATACGATGACGCTGTTGTCTTTATCCGTAAGGCGATTGAGATCAATCCGAACAATCCGCTTTATTACAACAATCTGGGAGCATCGCTGAAAAATCAGGGAAAAGGCGATGAAGCCATTGCCACTTATCACAAAGCATTAGCACTACATCCCAATTATCCCGAAGCCTACAATAATCTGGGAAATGCGCTGAAACATCAGGGAAAATTGGACGAAGCGGTTGCCAGCTACAAAAAAGCATTGGAGATTCATCCGGGCTATGCCGAGGCGTATAACAACATGGGGAATGCTTTCAAGGGTCATGACAGGTTAGAAGAGGCTGTGGAATGTTATAAAAAAGCCATTGAAATTAACCCTAATTATGCCGAAGCTTACTACAACATGGGCGGCGCGGTAAAGTTTCTGAACCGGCTGGAAGAGTCTGTCGAGTGTTACAAAAAAGCACTCGAAATCAACCCCAACTACGCCGAAGCCTATAATAACATGGGCGTTGCCTACAAATTTATGGGCAATTCGGAAAAATCCATCGAATGCTATAAAAAGGCGTTGGAAGTCAACCCCAACCATGCCGAAGCTTACAACAACCTCGGTATTGCAATGAATAATCAGGGTCGGACCGGCGAGGCGATCAAATACTACAGCAAAGCCATGGACATCCGTCCCAACTATGCCGAAGCCCATAACAACATGGGCTATGCGATGAATGATCAGGGGCGGTTGGAAGAAGCTGCGGATTACTACAGAAAAGCCGTAGTAATGAAACCGGACTATAATCAGGCTCACAGTAATCTGCTGTTTACGCTCCAGTATGGCTCGAATCACTCTCCGCAATGGCTGTTCGAGCAGCATCGCGAGTGGAATGAAAAACATGCAAAATCGCTGTCAGAGCGGATTCTGCCCCATAGCAATGAAAAGAATCCCGGAAAACGGCTTCGCGTGGGCTATGTCTCTCCTGATTTCCGGGGACATTCCTGCGCTTATTTTATCGAACCGCTGCTCAGGTCTCACGATAAAACACAGGTAGAGGTTTTCTGCTACTCGGAAGTGCAAAAGCCTGATGAGATTACCAACCATATCCGGCAAGTTGCAGATCATTGGTATGAGACATCCGGAAAGAGTGATGCCGCGGTGGCAGAGCAGATTCGTGCCGACCGGATTGACATTCTTGTTGATCTTGCCGGACATACTGCAAACAACCGTCTGCTGGTGTTTGCCGGCAAGCCCGCGCCGATTCAGATCAATTGGCTCGGATATCCGGATACTACGGGCATGGATGTTATGGATTATCGTCTGAGCGACTCGGTGGCAGACCCCGAAGGATTAAGCGACAGATATTTCACCGAAACCCTGATTCGTCTGCCTCAGGGCTTTCTTTGCTACGCACCGCTGTTAAAAACGCCGGATGTCGGAGAACTGCCCTTTCTGAAAACAGGTAGTATCACTTTCGGATCATTCAACAATCTGACAAAAGTGACAAAAGAGGTTATTGCGGACTGGTCGGAAATTCTGCTTCAGGTTCCGGATTCACGCCTTATGCTCAAAAGCCGGCAGCTTATTGATGAAGCAACCTGTCAGATTTATCATAAGATGTTCTCTGAAAACGGCATTCCAGCCGAGCGTGTGACGCTGATGCCCCGAAAACTGACACAGGGAGAACATCTTGATCTGTATAATCAGATAGATATCGGGCTTGATCCTTTTCCCTATAATGGAACAACAACGACCTGTGAAGCCTTGTGGATGGGGGTTCCGGTCGTTAGCTTGTGCGGCATCCGTCATGTTTCGAGAGTCGGAGCCAGTATTTTGACTCGTGTCGGATTGAGCGAGCTGATTGCCGGAACGCAAAGCGATTACATTGCCAAAGCAGTGCAATTGTCGCGAGACATCGAGCGGCTCAAATCACTTAGAGCGACTACCCGGCAGCGCATGATGAGTTCTCCTTTGTGCAATGCTGTTGCTTTTGCACGGTCTGTTGAGACAGCCTATCGGCAGATGTGGATAAAATGGTGTTCCGGCGATACTCCGACGCCTCCGTCTCGCAGGGTGGGTGAAACCCACCTGTCTGAACAACCGGAATCTCGGACGGAGATAGAAAAGGTGGGTTTCACCCACCCTACGAGCGTCGCGGCGGATGTAGAGAATACGACATTTACTGTTGAAGAATGGCTTGCCGCTGCGGTTTATCTCCATCAGTCCGGGCAGTTGGATAAAGCCGGAGAGATTTACCGCAATATTCTGGCTTCAAATCCGAATCATCCGGACGCGCTTCATTTTTCGGGCGTAATCGCTCATCAGTCCGGGAGAAACGAAGAAGCTGTAAATCTCATTCGCAAAGCTACAGATATCAATCCGGGCAATGCGGTTTATTACAATAATATCGCAGCCGCATTGAATGCGCTGGACAGAAAAGACGAGGCTATCGAAGCCTACCGCAAAGCCGTAGAACTGGATCCGGCATATACCGAGGCTTACTGCAATCTGGGAAATGCCTTGCGGGGACAGGGCAAAACAGACGAAATGCTTGCCTGCTATCGCAAAGTCGTAGAACTGGATCCGAATAATTCCGAGATTTACAATAATCTCGGAAATGTGCTGAACGAGCAGGGCAAATCCGAAGAAGCCATCGAGTGCTACAAAAAAGCTTTGGATATCAATCCGAACTCTGCCGAAGCCCACAATAATATGGGTCTGATGCTGACAAATCAGAACAGGCTTGAAGAGGCTGTGACTTATTTCCGCAAAGCGTTAGAGATAAAACCGGATTATGCCGAAGCTTATAATAATCTCGGAAATGTTCTGAACACACAGAACAAGCCTGTCGAAGCAGTTGAAAGTTACAAAAAGGCATTGGAGATCAAGCCGGATTACGGGAATGCCTCCTATAATATGGGCAATGTTCTGAATCAGCAGGCACGGATAGAAGAAGCGATTGTCTGTTACCGCAAGGCATTGGAAATTCATCCCGACCATGCCGAAGCTCTTAATAATATGGCAAATGCTTTGAAAGATCAGAGCAAACTGACAGAGGCAATTCATTACTACGAAAAAGCCTTGGAGGTCAAGCCTGATTATCATCAGGCACACAGCAATCTTCTGTTTACCTTTCAATATCAGCCTGATAATGACGCGGCACAGTTGTATGAAGAGCATCTCGAATGGGGACAAATCCATGCAAAAGCATTGTCGGATAAAATTTTATCTCATTCTAATGACAGAGACGCGGACAGACGGCTGCGGATCGGATATGTTTCGCCGGATTTCCGCTCTCATTCCTGTGCCTATTTCATAGAATCTCTGCTCAGAGAACACGACAGGCACAAGGTAGAAATCTTTTGCTATTCGGAAGTGGAAAAGCCCGATGAAATGACCGAGCAGCTAAAAAAGCTTTCCGATCATTGGATCGGCACGGTAGGAAAAAGCCGAGATGAACTCGTAGAAAAGATTCGGGAAGATCGTATTGATATTCTTGTGGATTTAGCCGGACACACGGCAAACAACCGCCTTCTTGCCTTTGCCTGCAAGCCTGCGCCGATTCAGGTCACGTGGATCGGATATCCTGACACGACCGGATTGACAACAATAGATTATCGCTTTACCGATGCTGTGGCTGATCCGATAGGCGTATCGGATCACTATGTCTCTGAAAAGCTGGTGCGGCTGCCTCACGGATTCCTTTGCTATGCCCCGCCGACTACGGCTCCGGCAGTGGCGCCCCTGCCTTTTTTGAAAAGTAATACTATTACTTTTGCCTCTTTCAATAATCTTACTAAAGTGACAGAGAAGGTTGTGGCTGTATGGTCAAAGATATTGCAGCAGATTCCACGTTCACGTCTTTTGCTCAAAAGCCGGCAGATGACAGACGAAGTCACACGGGAGTATTACTACAAACTGTTTTCGGACAGGGGTATTCCCCGGGCCCGCGTGGCCATGCAGCCCAGAGTCCCGTCCAAAGAAGGACATCTTGCTTTGTATAATCGGGTGGATATTGCTCTCGATCCCTTTCCATATAACGGCACGACTACAACCTGCGAAGCCTTATGGATGGGGGTTCCGGTCATCACTTTATGCGGAAATCGTCATGTAAGCCGGGTCGGAACAAGTATTCTTACTCAGGTCGGTTTGACGGAACTGATTACCCGAAGCGAGGATGAATATATTGCCCGTGCTGTGCAATTATCCAAAAATACGGCGCAACTCGGCGGACTTCGTTCTGCCATGCGGCAGTTTATGCAGAAGTCATCTTTATGCGACGCCAAATCTTTTGCCCGTGACGTGGAAACTGCTTATCGGGAAATGTGGAAAAAATGGGTAAATAGCCAAAACCCCGCACCCAGTCCCCCGAAGCCGGAACCCGGAAAAGTGCCGGTCAATGTTCCGGGACAAGGAGTAATATCCGAGGCAGAGCGTTACAACAATATGGGCGCAATGCTGAAACAGCAGGGAAAAGCGGATGAAGCCATTGCCTGCTATCGTAAAGCTACGGAGATTGATCCCAAGCATATCGGCGCATATTATAACATGGGAAATACCTTCATTGCTCAGGGGAAATTAGAACAAGCTATTGATTCTTATCGTAAAGCTGTAGATATCAATCCGAATTTTCCCGAAGCCTATAATAATATGGGCGTTGCTTTCAAGGAACTGGGAAAAACAGCGGAAACCCTTGAGTGCTACAGAAAAGCTCTCGCTATCAGACCCAATTATGCCGAGGCATACAACAATATGGGAAATGCCTTAAAGGGTGATAACAAACCTGACGAAGCTATTGCCTGTTATAAAAAAGCTCTTGAAATCAATCCGAAATATCTCGAAGCCTGCTACAATATGGGTAACACTTTGAGCAGCATGGGCAAGCTCAACGAAAGCATCGAATGTTATCGAAAGGTTCTGGAGATGAATCCCAATCATCCGGAATCTTACAATAATATGGGGAACGCCTATAAAAATCAGGGTAAGCCTGAACAAGCCCTCGAATGCTATCGGAAAGCCATAGCCGTTGATCCGAAAAACGCCGAAGCCTACTACAATATGGCCAATACCCTGAACGAGCAGGGGAAACTGGAAGACACGATCCGATACTACCGCAAAGCCGTTGAAATCAGGCCCAATTATCCCGAAGCTTACAACAATCTCGGGGCTGCGTTCAAAATGCAGGGAAAATTAGAAGAAAGTGTCGAAGCTTACAAAGAATCCCTGAAACTGAGTCCGAACTATGCCGAAGCCTGCAATAATATGGGGCTTTCACTCTACGATCTGGGCAGATTGGATGAAGCCGCAGAGGTATGCCAAAGAGCCATTCGGATCAAACCCGATTATGCCGAGGCTTACAATAATCTCGCAGGAGTGCTGAAAGATCAGGGCAAACTCGAAGACACGATTGAATGCTATCGCAAGGCTCTGAAACTCAATCCGAATTACGCGGAAGTTTATAATAATCTCGGCAACACGGTCAAAGACATGGGCAATCTCAAGGAGGCAATCGAATGTTATCGGAAAGCAATGTCTTTGAGATCAGGATATTATAAGGCGCACAGCAATCTGCTTTTTGCCTTGCAGTACGGCTCTGACTACACTGCGGATTGGATATATGAGCAGCATCGCCTTTGGGATGAAAGCCATGCGAAACCTCTGGCAAAAGACATTCAGCCGCATCTGAATGAGCGGAATCCTGAAAAGCGGATCCGTGTGGGCTATATTTCTCCTGATTTTCGCAAACATTCCTGTGCGTATTTTATAGAACCGCTGCTAAATTCCCATGACAGAACACAGGTAGAGATATTCTGCTATTCGGAAGTGCAGAAATCCGATGAAATGACGGATCGAGTCAAAGAACTCTCGGACCGCTGGTACAGCACTCTGGGACAAAGCGATGCGGCGATTGCCGAACAAATCCGAAAAGACCGAATAGACATACTTGTGGACCTTGCCGGGCACACGGCAAACAACCGCCTGCTCGTGTTTGCCTACAAACCTGCGCCGGTTCAGGTAAATTGGCTCGGGTATCCGGATACTACGGGACTTCACAGCATTGACTATCGCTTCACCGACGCGATTGCTGATCCCGAAGGCATTGCCGACAAGTATGCCACAGAAACGCTGGTGCGACTGCCTAACGGATTCCATTGTTATTCGCCGCTTTATGTTCCGCCGGAAATAGAAGCACTGCCATTTTTGAAAACCGGTCAGATTACTTTTGTTTCATTTAACAATCTGAACAAAGTCACTGAAAAGGTCGCAACAGTATGGTCGCGGATTTTACATCAGGTTCCCCATTCTCGGATACTGATTAAAAGCCGTCAATTGGCAACCGAATCAGTTCAGAAATTCTACCTCGGACTGTTTGCGAAAAACGGCATTCCTGCGGAACGGGTCACAATGATGCCGCGGACACCGACTCAGAAAGAACATCTTTCGACTTATAATATGGCGGATATTGCCCTTGATCCTTTTCCTTACAACGGGACAACGACCTCATTCGAATCGCTGTGGATGGGGGTTCCTTTTGTCACTTTATGCGGAAAACGGCATGTGGGGCGGGTGGGAGCGAGCATTCTTACCCATGTCGGACTGACAGAATTGATTGCATCCGACGAGTCAGACTACATCGCCAAAGCTGTTCAATTGGCAGGAAATATTGACCGGCTTCGCGAACTCCGCTCTTCTCTGCGTCAGCGCATGATAAACTCTCCGATATGCGATGAAAAGGGCTTTGCCCGCTCCATCGAAACTGCGTATCGTGAAATGTGGCGGAAGTGGTGCGAAGGTGAAAAGCCGTTTGCCGGCAAACAGTTACCAGAAACCAGCTTCGATATTAACGAGGCATTGAATACCGCACTCCGCCATCACGAAGCCGGGCAGTTGGATAAGGCGGAAAAGATTTACAAGGATATTCTTGCAGTAAACCCGAACCATTCGGATTCTTTGCATTATCTCGGATTCATTGCTCATCAGCGAGACAAACATGAGCTTGCCGTGGAACTGATGCAAAAAGCGGTTCAGGTGAATCCCCGGAATCCGATTTACTACAACAATATGGGCGTTGCTTTGAACGATCAGGGCAAAATTGAAGAAGCAGTTGCCGCGTATCGTAAAGCCATAGAACTCAAGCCCGACTATGCCGAAGTGTACAATAATCTTGGCAATCTCCAGAATGCTCAGGGAAGGCTGAACGATGCGATTGCCGCTTACCGCAAAGCATTGGAAATCAGGCCCGACTACGCCGAAGCCTACAACAATATGGGCGTGGCATTCAAAGATCAGGGAAAATTGGATGAGTCAATCGAATGCTGCCGTAAGACATTGGCGATTACGCCGAATAACGCCGAAGTTTACAGCAATATGGGCAATGTTTATAAAGAGAAAGGCGAGTTGAAAGAAGCGGCTGACTGCTACAAAAATGCCCTGAAACTCAAACCGGATTATGATAAAGCGCATAGCAATCTGCTGCTTTCTTTACAGTATGATTCAAAGCATACTCCCGAATGGCTTTATGAACAGCATCGGGAATGGAACCGGATTCATGCCGAATCGCTGGCAAAGGATATATTGCCTCACTCAAACGATAAGACCCCGGACAGACGCCTTAGAATCGGATATGTCTCTCCTGATTTCCGCAGACATTCCTGCGCCTACATCATAGAATCACTGTTCAAGGCGCATGACAAAAAGCAGGTGGAGATTTTCTGCTATGCGGATGTGCATCGTCCCGATGATATGACTCGGAACTTACGCAGCCTGTCCGATCAATGGCGCAGCGTATTGGGAAAGAGTTATGCCGCAGTTGCAGAACAGATCCGTAATGACCGCATAGATATTCTGGTTGATCTTGCCGGACACACTGCCCATAACCGGCTGCTGACCTTTGCCCGCAAACCTGCGCCGGTTCAGGTGACTTGGCTCGGATATCCTGATACTACCGGCATGGATGTCATGGATTACCGCATTAGTGATTCTATAGCTGATCCAGAAGGCATTGCGGACAAATATGCCAGTGAAAGCCTGCTGCGCCTTCCTGACGGATTTCTCTGTTATACGCCGCCGACTAACGCGCCGGCGGTTTCAGAACTGCCCTTTTTGAAAAGTCATAGAATTACTTTTGTATCCTTTAACAATCTGACCAAAACTACTCCGGAGGTTGTGGCTTTGTGGTCAAAGATTTTGCAGCAGGTTCCGGGTTCGCGTATTCTGCTCAAAAATCGGCAATTAGCTGACGACTCCACGCGGGGGCGGTATTTGCATTTATTTGCAGATCAGGGCATTGCTTCTGAACGTATTACTATGATGCCCTACACGCCTTCTCTCGAAGATCATTTGAAAATCTATCATCAGGCAGACATTGCCCTTGATCCTTTTCCCTATAACGGCACAATCACTTCCTGCGAGGCATTATGGATGGGGATTCCGATGGTCACATTATGCGGAAACCGCCATGCCTCAAGGGTCGGCGCAAGTATTCTGACGCGAGTCGGACTGACTGAGTTGATCGCCGAATCCGAGGCTGATTATACTCGGAAAGCGGTTCTAGTTGCCGGAGATATTGACCGAATGAAAGATATCCGGGCATCTCTGCGAAACCGGATGCAGAGGTCTCAGTTGTGTAATGCAAAGGCTTTCGCGAGAAGTATCGAATCAGTGTATCGAGAAATATGGGTAAGGGGTGAGGGGTATGGGGTGAGGGGTAACAAACAGAATTTCCTTTCTTTTGATATTGGCAAAGCGATCAATGAGGGCATCGAACATCATAAGGCAGGGCGTTTAGATAAAGCAGAATCCCTTTATCAAAGGGTTCTTTCGGCAAATCCGAATCATCCGGATGCCTTATACTATCTCGGTTTTATCGCCCATCAGAGCGGTAAAAGCGAAGCAGCAGCAGATTATATTCGAAGAGCGATTCAGGTTAATCCTCGAAATCCCGTCAATTACAATATGATGGGAATACTGCTGAAAGCGGGCGGCCGCTTTGACGAAGCTGTTGCTTCCTATAAAAAGGCAATAGAAATCTCCCCGAACTATGCCGAAGCCTTTTATAATATGGGAAATGCGCTGAATGTCTCAGGAAGAAGCGAAGAGGCGGTTGCTGCATATCGTAAGGTTTTGGAGATCAATCCGAATAATCCCGAAGCTTATAATAATATGGGCGCAGCATTAAAGGATTTGGGCAGAAGCGATGAAGCCGTTGACTGCTACAAAAAGGCGCTGAAACTTCGTCCCGAGTATTCCGAAGCCTACAATAATATGGGGGCAGCCCTGAAGCAATTAGAAAGAACCGAAGAGGCTTTCGAATGCTACAGAAAAGCAATTGCCCTGAATCCGAACAATGCCGAAGCTCATTATAATTTCGGCAATGCGTTGAAGCAGGAGGGCAGATTGAGCGAGGCGATTGCCTGCTATGAAACTGCGCTGAAAATCAGACCGAACAATGCCGAAGCCTATCATAACATGGGCAATGCCTTGAAAGATCAGGGCAGATTGGATGATGCGATGCTTTCATGCCGAAAAGCCGTAGAAATCAATCCTAAAAATGCCGAAGCCCATAACAGCATGGGTGTAGTACTGAATGAGAAAGGCAAAATCGGGGACGCGGCTGTGTGTTATCGAAATGCGCTGATAAACAGACCGGATTATCCCGAAGCGCACAACAATATCGGCAATGTGCTGAAAGATCAGGGCAGACTTGCGGAATGCGTAAGCTATTATCTCAAAGCATTGGAAATCAGACCCGGTTATTATCAGGCAAACAGCAATCTGCTCTTTACTTATCAATACGGAGATGAGCGGATTTTCGGCTCTCACTATTCTTCGGAATGGCTCTGTGAGCAGCATCGAATATGGGATGAAAGACATGCAAAACCGCTGGCGCATGAAATTCTGCCGCATTCCAATGAGACTTCACCGAATCGCAGGCTTAGAATCGGTTATGTCTCGCCGGATTTTCACAGACATTCCTGTGCTTACTTCATCACGCCGCTGTTCAGAGGACATGACAAAACACAGGTGGAGATATTCTGTTATGCTCATGTCCAGAATCCGGATGAAGTGACCGTAGAACTCAGGCAATTAAGCGATCACTGGTATGACACTATGGGAAAAAGTCATAAAACAGTCGCGGAACAGATCCGCCGGGACCGGATTGATATTCTGATAGATTTAGCCGGACATTCGGCAAATGATCATCTCATGGTCTTTGCCCGAAAACCCGCGCCGGTTCAGGTGACATGGCTCGGATATCCGGGAACCACCGGTATGAGCGTTATGGATTACCGTCTCACCGATGCCTCGGCGGATCCCGAAGATCAGAACCGATATTTCAGCGAAATATTAGTGCGACTACCCGGCAGTTTTCTCTGTTATTCACCGCTGTCCGACACGCCGGATGCGGGGGATTTGCCGGCATTGAAATTCAGGCAGATTGCCTTTGCTTCATTTAATAATTCCAGCAAGATAAACGAGCAAGTCATTTCGGTATGGTCACGGATTTTACAGCAGGTTCCCGGTTCGGAGCTTCTGCTCAAAAGCAAGCAGTTGGCAGATGAGGCAACCAAGCAGCGTTATCTTGAAATGTTCTTGAAAAACGGCATTTCTTCGGAACGGATCAGCATTATGTCCCGTATGTCTTCCCGGCAGGATCATCTCAATTTGTATAATCAGGTAGATATTGCCCTTGACCCGTTTCCTTATAATGGAACTACGACTACTTGCGAAGCCCTGTGGATGGGCGTTCCGGTGATTAGCTTACGAGGAAAGCGGCATGTCTCAAGGGTCGGAACAAGCATTCTGACACAGCTTGGTCTGCCCGAACTGATTGCATCGGATGAGAATGACTACATTGCCAAAACCGTTCAATTGGCAGGAAATATTCGGCAGCTTGCCGAACTCCGGGCAGGTCTGCGTCAGCGGATGATGGATAAGCTCTGCGATGCCAAAGCCTTTGCCAGATATGTAGAATCGGCTTATCGGGAAATGTGGAAAAGATGGTCAGGGGTCAGGGGTCAGGGGTCAGGGGTGACGGCAGAATCCTGTTATCAGAGCGGAAACAGATACAGGGATCAGGGAAATACCAAAGAGGCAATCTCTTGGTATAAAAAAGCAGCAGAAATGAATCCGAACTATGCCGATGCTTACAACAATATGGGAAATATGTACAAAGACCGAGGCGAATTTTCCCAGGCGATTGCCTGTTATAAAAAGACATTGGAGATCAATCCCAAGTATGCGCCGGCATATAACAATCTGGGGCTTGTGATGGAAGGACAGGAGCGGGGCGATGAAGCAGTCATTTTTTACCGTGAAGCCTTGAAAATTGACCCTGACTACGATCATGCCATAAGCAATCTTGTTCCCCAGTTGCAGCAAACCTGTGACTGGAAGGGCTACCGAGAACTCACAGCCAAATTGGACGCGCTTACGGACCTTGCTCTGAAAAAAGGCATCAGAACTCCCGAAGACCCGTTCACGAGTCTTACGAGGCATGCGGATCCTGCCCGCAATTTTGCGGTGGCAAAATCATGGATTAAAGAAGTAGTCAGACCTGTATCCGGCATGAATCCGGGCTTTTCTTTTGATGAGAGAAAGTCGAAAAGCAAAATTACAGTTGGCTATCTGTCGAAAGACTTCCGCAATCATCCGGTATCTCATCTCATGCTCGGACTGTTCGGACTGCACAACCGGGACGAATTCAATGTCTTTTGCTACTCCTACGGTCCGGATGACGGGAGCGAATACAGGCAGAGAATCCAGCAGGACTGCGATAAGTTCGTTGATATTCGGGACATGGGTCATATCGAAGCGGCAAAGCATATCTATTCCGACCAAGCGGATATTCTTGTTGATCTGATGGGATTTACGGGCGGAAGCCGCTTAGTCATTGCTTCGCTTCGTCCTGCGCCGATTCAAGCCACATATCTCGGTTTTCCGGGAACTACTGCCGCGGACTTTTTCGACTATATTATCACCGACCGGATTGTGACGCCCGAACATCATGCGGCTTACTACAGCGAAAAATTTGCTTATCTCCCGCATTTTCAGGTCAACGACCATACGCAGATGATTTCGGACAAGGACTGGAAAAATTCGGATTTCGGACTGCCTGAAGAAAGCTTTGTTTTTTGCTCATTCAATCAGGCATATAAAATTGAGCCACTCATGTTCGATGTCTGGATGAAGATTCTTCTCTCGGTTCCGGGAAGCGTTCTATGGCTTGCCCATGCAAGCGAAACAGTCAAACAGAATCTGAGACAGGAAGCGGAAATCCGAGGTGTAAATCGGGAAAGACTGATTTTTGCGGAAAGACTGCCCTCGAAAGAAGAACATCTTGCCCGACAACGGCTTGCAGGATTGGCTTTGGATACCCGGATTTACAACGGGCATACCACTACAACCGATGCCTTGTGGGCCGGTCTTCCCGTAGTCAGTCTGCAAGGGAATCATTACGCTTCCCGTGCGTCGTCGAGCATTTTGACGGCTATAGGTCTGCCCGAACTGATTGCTCATTCATTGACGGAATATGAACAGATCGCCGTGCGGTTGGCGACTCAGCCGGATGACCTTTGCTCTATAAGACAAAAGCTTGCGAAAAATCGGATTACTCAGCCGCTGTTCAATACGCCGAAATTTGTCATGAATTTAGAAAAAATGTATAAAGTAATGTGGGAAATTTTTCTGGCAGGAAAATCGCATAGAGAAGTGAGAATCGAGAAGTGAGGAGTGAGAAACCATGGCAACAAGAATAACGATTATCGGAGCCGGTCCCGGGGGCTATGTCGCAGCAGTCCGCGCAGCGCAGGCAGGCGCAGAAGTTACACTGATCGAGCGGGATAATGTCGGCGGAAGCTGTCTGAATTACGGATGTATTCCGTCCAAAGTCATGATCACGAGCGCAGAACTGCTGGATAAATTCCGCAGAGCTTCGGAATTCGGGATTGTGACAGAGGGAAAAATCTATCCGGATATGCGCCGAATTATGGATAGGAAAGAGAAAGTGATTCAGGATCAGCGCAAAGGCATTCTCGGACTGTTGAGTCATCATAAGATTCGATACCTGCAAGGGCATGGATCGCTTAAAAGTCCGGGTTTGGCAACGGTAATACAGGAACATGGCGAAATAATTGAAGTAGTATGGGATAAGCTGATTCTGGCATTGGGTACGGAGCCTTTGAGTATTCCTGCATTTCCTTTTGACGGAAAGAATATTCTTTCCAGCAATGATGCGCTCGATCTCAGAGATATTCCCGAATCTGTTCTGATTGTGGGCGGCGGTGTGATCGGATGCGAATTTGCCTTTATCCTGAATGCCTTAGGCTCGAAGGTTATAGTTGCAGAAGCATTGTCCCGGCTGCTGCCGCTTCCGTCCGTGGACGAAGATTGTTCCAAAGTGCTTCAGCGCGAGATGAAGAAACGCAATATTGCTTTTATGGTCAATCGGACAGTTGAATCTGTCGAAAAAGAGGGAGACAAACTCCGGGTGAATATCGGTCATTCACGCTTTGCAGAAAAGCTTTCTGAAAAAGATAAAAAACCGCTGACAGAAACCGTTGACAAAATACTGGTATGTATCGGACGCAAGCCGCTCACAGCCCGTATCGGACTTGAACATATCGGACTTGCAAGCGATGCAAAAGGATGGCTTTCTGCGAATGAGCGAATGGAAACCGCTGTTCCCCGAGTCTATGCAGTGGGCGATATTCTCGGTCCGGCTAAAATCATGCTGGCTCATGTCGCTTCAGCCGAAGGCGCAGTGGCTGCGGCAAATGCTTCGGGCGGAAGTAAAACAATGAATTATGATGCGATTCCATCAGCGATATTTACTATGCCCGAAGTCGCAAATGTAGGGCTGACCGAGGCTCAGGCAAAGGCACGAAGTATTACTATAAAATCAGAGAGCGTTCTTTTCAGGACTGTCGGAAAAGCGCAGGTGATCGGAGAAATAGCAGGACAGGCAAAAATTGTCTCTGAGGCTGAAAGCGGAAAAATTCTGGGAGTTCATATCATCGGACCTCATGCCTCGGACCTGATTGCAGAAGGGACGCTCGCTGTTCGAAACGGATTGACTCTCAGAGAACTCACGGAAACGATTCACGCTCATCCTACGCTTGCCGAAATCATGCCGGAAACGGCATTCAAAATATTAAACCGACCTTTGCACGGATAATGAAAAAGAAGGAGTTTTAACGATGCAATACGGAGCCATGAATTTTCCAATCCGACCGATTTCAGATGAAATCGAAGCGATTGCGGCATTGGATTTCGACTATCTGGAATTGGCGATGGATCCTCCCCAAGCCCATTATTCTCTTATCCGTCAGCATAAAGACGAGATATTGGAATTGCTGGATATTCACTCGCTGGGACTTGTCTGTCACCTGCCGACTTTTGTCTATACCGCAGACCTTACGGAAAGCATCCGAAGGGCCTCATTGGAGGAAATGCTGAATTCTCTTGAGGTTGCCGCAGAACTCGGAGTATCCAAAGCCGTGCTGCATCCGAGCTATGTCAGCGGTCTCGGACATTTTGTCAAAGATACGATCCGAAAATATGCTTCTGAAAGTCTTGAAAGAATTGTTGAAAAAGCCGGAGATAAAGGAATTTGTCTCTGTCTGGAAAATCTGTTTCCCAAATATGATCTCCTTTCCGAACCCGAGGAATTTATCCCCGTGTTTGAGCAGTTTCCGGAACTCAGACTCACCTTGGATACAGGTCATGCCAATCTTGAGAGCAAAGACAGGAATCGAGCCATTGAATTCATTGAAAAATTCGGGAACCGTCTCTCTCATGTCCATATCAGCGACAATTCGGGAAAAAAAGACGATCATCTTCCCATCGGAAAAGGAACCGTCAATTTTCCGGAAATCATCAGATCACTCAAAAAAATAGGATATGACAGCACGGTTACGCTTGAAATCTTCACGGAGGACCGCTATGATGTAAAACGGAGTCGGGATCGCTTTGCCGCCATGCTGTCGGAGTAGGGGGCACGTCGGCGACGTGCCCTGATTGAATAATGACCTCCCCGGATTTTCGGTAAATGTTTCGGACGGTGGGCACGCCGCCGGCGTGTCCCTACGGAATATTATACGTCGGAATTAATTTGGTCAGATATTAGTTTCTTTTCAGCATAATGGCTGAAACCGGACAGACTCCGACACAGGCAGCGCAGTTCTCACCCGGAAGTTTTGAGGCATCTTCTTCGCCGTAAAAACTGATGACCGTATCAATTCCCCGTTTGGCAAAGGTCAAAAGGGCTTGTCCCTGTTCTCTCCGGCAGGCATTGATACATCTGCCGCACAGGACGCAGCGGTTGGGATAGCAGTCAAAGATCGGATGACTTCCATCTGTTTCGATCTTTTTCAGACATTGTTCCAGTCCCTTGGGTTTCAGCCCTGTTTTCAGAAACTTGGCTGTCCGCTGCAATTCACATTTTTTATTGGCGGGACAGGCTTTGCAGTCCACGCGGTGCATGGACAGCAGAAATTGAAATGCTGTCCGCTGCAACTGCCGGACCGCCGGCGTATCGGTTTTTATTGTCATGCCCTGTCTGACCCTGAGGGTACAGGATGTAACCGGCTTTTTTTCTCCTTCGGCTTCGACAAAACACAGCCTGCATGAAGCATCCGGACTGTCCATGCCTTCAAGATAGCAGAGGTTCGGGATATAGATGCCGTTATCGAGACATGCCTGAAGGACATAAGTTCCTTCCTCTGCCTGAATTTTTCTGTTGTCTGCTGCAAATTCAACAATCATTATACCTTGTCCTTTGATATTTCGAACTGTTTTTTTCTCGTTTTCTCGTTCCCAAGCCCCGGCTTTTTTTCTCGTTCCCAAGCCCCGGCTTGGGAACGCACTTGCCGGGGAAGCCCCGGCTTCCCGTGGCGGAAGACGGCCCGAAGCCGGGGCTTCGGGCGCAGTTGCGTTCCCAAGCCGGGGCTTGGGAACGAGGACGAGGAAAACCGGGTTTTTGCGAAAAAAACCCGGTTTCTTTCCCGCTATGTTTTCTCTTTATCCTCTTTCTTTTCCTTATCTCCCTGCATCTTATGCAACTGTTTCCTGAATGACTCGGTGACAGCCTCGGCATCCTCATGGTTATCAATAACATAAGGAGCAATAAGCATAATCAGTTCGGTGCGGTCTTTGTTCTCTCTTTCCACACGGAAAAGCCGCCCCAGAACCGGTATCTCACTCAACACCGGGATGCCCGAATAGCCCTGGCTGCTGCTTGAGGAAATCAGTCCGCCCAGCAGCACAGAACCTCCGTCTTTCAGCCCCAGAGTAGTGCTGATTTTGCGGGTAAGAATATTGGGGCTGGAGATATTGCTCGTGGTGTTGGGTTTTGACTCGCTGACCTCCTGAGTGATTTCCAGATCCACCCGGTTCCCCGAATGCACTACCGGCGCGACATTGAGCAGAATTCCGGTTTTTCTGTACTGAATTTCCTGCAAAATAGAAGCACTTGAACTTTGCTGCAGATCCGAAGCTGTGCTTTGACTGGTAATGATGGGAACTTCTGTGCCGACATCAATAGTGGCTTTTCCGCCGCTTTTGACCATCACCCTCGGAGTCGAAAGAATGCTCACCCGGCTTGCCGCGGCAAAGGCATTGATAAGGGCATGGGTCTGTCCGGCATTGTCTAAGATATAGGTCAGTCCTTTCGCGCCGATATTCAGACCGTTCAATGTTCCCAGAACACTTTTCACATTGCCGGTACGGATGTTGTTGAAAATCCATTCGATTCCGGATTCCTCCTGATCATTTAGTGTTACTTCAGCCACAGTAACCTCGATCAGCACCATACGCGCCGGACGGTCCATTTCACGGATAACCGGCAGCAGACGTTCCCATGAATCTGTATTCCCCTGAAAAATAAGACCGTTGCGTACATCATCCACTACTAATTTGGGAGACTTCGAAGACGGCGGTCTGTCTTTCTGGGGCGCACTTTCCGTTATCAGTCCTTCCAAAACTTTATCCAGCATTTTGGACATTTCCTCTGCA
Organism: Desulfatirhabdium butyrativorans; assembly: GCA_020718785.1. Classification (GTDB taxonomy): domain Bacteria; phylum Desulfobacterota; class Desulfobacteria; order Desulfobacterales; family DYRK01; genus DYRK01. The sequence continues at coordinate 30,521 of DYRK01000005.1, forward strand.
CGCGTATTGCGGACCTGATAATAGAAAAAGCCGTCTTTTCCGCGGGTTTCCTGACTGGGATGATCCAGCATGTCTGCCCATTTTTTGATATGCTCCAATACCGACGCTTCTGCGGCAAATACTAACACGGCATTCACAGCCTTCACCGGCAGAACGATAATACTTCCCATAGGAGGCCTTTGCGACGCGGAATATCCTTCGGAATTGAGAACTTCTGTCAGCAGACTGCTCATTTCGTCGGCATTCAGAAACACGGGTTCGATACGCACACTGTGACGGCCGCGCATATAGGGCTGGTCCAGCACGCGTACTGCTTCTACAGCCTGTTCTACTACTGACGGCACGCCCATCAGCAGTACGGCATTCCGTTCAGGATCTTCGAATACCTCCAGTTCCTGTCCCGACCATTATGATTTATAAGATCCGGTGGGTCAGACATTTCTGTCTGACCTTTATCATGAACAGGCAGAAATGTCTGTTCTGCCGC
>DYRK01000174.1 GCA_020718785.1 Desulfatirhabdium butyrativorans
GAAGCCGGGGAGCCTCCCCGGCAAGTGCGTTCCCAAGCTGGGGCTTGGGAACGAGAAAAAAATCGGCATTTCAGCACTCCTCCCGCCTGACTTAACGGCAGTGATACTTACTTGTCGGACAGCAGCTTTTTGTCATAATCCATAACCTTCCCCAATCTGACCTGATCAAAAAGAGCGATACGGTTCGCCCTCAATGTATCATTTTTCGCTTCGGCTTCAATCTGCCGGGAAAGGTTCTCAATCGCGTCATACCAGTATCCGGCCTCGGCATAGACAAAATACGCTTCTTCTTTCTGCGTTTCAGCCAGACGCCGCGATAATTCCTCCGTGGGAACGACATACATAACGGTGGCACTTCCGAGGAAATCCGCAGACCGCTCCTCCGGAAGCGGAACAATCGCGATGAACCATTCATATTCTGTATTCGGTTCGAGCGTGATGTTGTAATCCACCAATTTGATCTGCCAGATTCCTTCTGCCGGAGGACCGTCAATCTCCTTTTCCAGAACCGGCTCTGTGACACCGGGCTTATTCAGGGTAAATTCGATTTTTTCGGGCCAGGGACCGGAAATATACCATTGCAGTACAGGCTGATTCTTGGTCGTATAGCCGGTCTGCAAAGACGCTATCGGAGCCATGAGAGACGGCATTGGTATTTCTCCGCCATGACCGCCCTGAGATTCGCCTTGTGTTTCCTCTTTATTTTCATCAACTGCCTGAAACTCAACTGCTTCGTCTCCGCCGGGCAGTCCGCGGCTGAGTCCCCGACTCCATCCGCGGCTGAGTCCCCGACTGAATCCCCGTGTAAGCCCACGGCTGAATCCTCTGCTGAAACCGCGGCTAAATCCCCGGCTAAGTCCCCTGCTGAATCCTCGGCTGAAACCGCGGCTAAGTCCTCGGCTGAAACCGCGGCTGAGTCCTCTGCTGAATCCGCGACTGAGTCCTCGGCTGAAACCTCGACTGAAGCCTCTGCTGAAACCGCGGCTGAGTCCCCTGCTGAATCCTCGGCTGAAACCACGGCTTGCACTGCCTGTATCCCCGCCCTCTCTCCTGCGGACCTCCGAATCTTTGTTCGGCGGATTGTAAATCGGAGCTTGCTGTGCCGCAATGGTAAGCGAGGGCAAGGGGATTATGAATAATAAGCATGAAACGAATATCACGGGGTATCGGATATAGCTGTTTGAAAAAAAATACGATTTCATTTTTTCCTCCTTTACAGGTCTGAATTTATTTTATATAGATTTTTTGCATGATTTCGGATTAAATGTTTCAGCAAATATGCCTGTCTCTCCGTCAAGTCTCTGAATTGGATACCGCATCGCCTTAATCGGAACAAACGGGAGGAAGGAATACAGGGGATTTCAATATCAAAAACCGTCCTGAACGGGATATGATCAATATAAATAAGTTTATCGGTGTACAAAATATCCAACTGGGATAATTCAAACGGCTGTCTTCTTTTCTGAATATATCGGAATGACAGTCCTCTTTCACTCAGGTCCATGATGGTTCCCAGTATGGTCAGCGGTTCTCCGACAAGAGCCACTGTGCCTTCCGGCGGCATATATCTCTTATATCTTCTTTTTTCAACAGATTGAATCATAATGCCTCTTTTATCAGGGGTTAGGGGTGAGAGGTCAGGGGTCAGAGGAAATACTGACTCTGACCTCAAATCATTATTCCGAAGCCTGTACAGCAGCTTCAGGAACAACTTTTTCTGCCGATTTTACCTTTGTCTTTTTCGGGCGGGTCTTACCATTTGTGCCTCTGTTTATTTTTCCCCGCCGGGTACGCATATCGCCTTTTCCCATACTTGTTTCCAACCTCCTGATATTTTAAATTATTATTACCACCGTAATAAATTACGCTTTATTGATTCCTGATAAAACGATTTGCAAAATCGTCTTACAGTAAAACGGCTTTGCAAGCCGTTTTTTGCAAATCATCCTGCTATAAAACGATTTGCGTCTGTTTTAAGCAGGGGCGTTTTACATCCAATTTCCGATAACCAGAAAGGGACCCCAGTACAGCGGATGCCAATACCGCCGCTGGGCAATCAACTGCTTCTGGACATTCTGCATGGCTTTTGCTTTTGAAAGACCGGGTGTTTTCAACTGCCGGTAAAATTCACGGATAGCCAATGAAGTAGCTTCGTCATCCACAAACCAGAGCGTGGCGATAACGCCTTTGACACCTGCTTTCACCGCAACCCCTGCAAGCCCCATCGCGGCGCGCTCATTTCCCAGCGCGGTCTGGCACGCGCTCAGGGTGAGCAGTTCCACCTTCTGTTCACGGAATTTTCCGAGACTGATAACCCTTTCAAGAAGATTCATTGTGAGTTTGTCATTGTAGGTCAGCAGAAAACTCTCTTCAGGTGTGCCGCCGAAAACTCCGTGAGTGGCGATGTGTATGAGCGCGTAGGGTTCTTCTTTGAATTTATTCGTCAGAGCCTCAACCGTATAGTCGTTATTCTGTATGATCCCTTTGGCATTCATAATCTCTTTGATATCCCGCAGTTCTCCCGGCACACCCGGAAGCGCGGAAAAGCCCTGACGACTTTCGGAAAGACCCGTGAGCAGCAGATTCATATTCTGTTTTGTAAAGGGCCGCATATCTGTGAGGCGGATCGCGGGGATGGTTCCGACCGCATATTTTTCAATCATGAACCGCTCGCCGTCATTTAACGTGGAAAAAGGAATCAGCCTGAGCGCGCCGTCCGGCGCTATAATCAGGGTATCAACCTCCTGCGCGGCAAGCTCGGACTCGACAGGACGTATGATCCAGTCATACAGTTGTTTCGATTCGTAAAGAAAACGGTTGTTCACACGGGTCTGAAGACGCTCGCGGTATTGGGTCACAGTCTTGCCTATATCTTCGGAACCTGCGGAAACCCGTTTCAGTTTGATGCTGTCCGGAAGAATGAGCAGCAGCGCGAGTGAATCCGGCAAGGGAATCGGATAAAGAACCGCTGTATGCGGCGGAGTGCGTTCCAATTTGGTTTCTTCGGTCTGCATGGCTGTCACACATTCATCCCCGAAGAAATCTTCCAATTCCGCGGTTTTCAAAAGCTCCATTGTATCTCTGGCTTCCATGAGCAGCAGTTCCCGCGATTCTTTATCCGTAACCGTCTCTGCCTTTTTGAGCAGCAAATCCGCGAGACCGAGATAAACAGGCTTCACCCTTTCATTGAAAACATCCTGATGAAGCCGGTATCCCTTGAACAATTCCTGACGTATGGGATTCAGCGTGGCAATGGCGTTTTTATAGGCTTTAACAGCAGATTCATTATCCCCTTCGGCACTGAAAAGCCGGCCTGCCTGCCATTGCCAGCGATAGAGAATTTCAGGAAAATTTCCCTGTTCTGCAAAAAATATCGCGCTCCGGGTCAGTGCCAGCGATTCGGCATAACGCCCCTCCTCCTCATACAACTGCCCCATATAGCCGTAAGAGTACGCCGCGGAACGAGGGTCTTTCGAGGTATCCGCGATTCTTTTGGCTTCCTCCAATGCCTGATACGCGGAAAGGGTAAATTTGCTGTCAGGCGGAAGTCCGTTCTGTATTTCCCGGATAAGCAGACTCAGTGAAACAAGGTCAGCGGCTTTGCCCTGAGAATCAGGGAAACTTTTGATTTTTGCAAGCGCGTCATTGAGAACCGTGCGGGTAAGTTCCTCATTGCCGGCAAAAAATGCAGTCCGGGCAGCGTTTATCAATGCCTTTGATTTCATTTCAAAATCTTCGTGCAGAGGTTCCATAATCGCCAGCGATTCTTCATAAAGTTCCATGGCTCCGGTATAATTGCCGTCTGTGGAAAGAACATTTCCCATATTTATCAGGACATTTGCCATCGCACGGGAGTCTTTTGCCGCCTGAGCCTCTTCCAATGCCCTCGACAGATATTTTCCTGTTTCTTCAGGCGATTCGAGCGTAAAATAAATATCGGCTATTTTGTTGAGGAAAATTGCTTTCCGCGAATGATCCTCACTTTTTTCCGCAAAAGGAAGCGCGGTCTGAAGCGCGGACAATGCTTTCTGATGATATCCTATGGACTGATAAACCCCGGCAAGATTTATGACCGTGTCCATATAAATGCCGGTATCTTTTTGGGCATCACTGAGCTTCAGTACCTGTTCCCATGAGATCGCCGCATGTTCGAAATCGCCTTTCCGATAAAAGGCTTTTCCTTCGGAAATCAGTTGGTCATGAGTTTTTGTCTCCTCCCCGCCGAGGCATTCGGAAACAAAAAAGAAAAAAAGGGACAGTGCTGTAAAAATATGTCTGTTATTCATTTGGAATTCTTCACTCCGGATATTTTTCGATTTTTATTTGGAAATAATTATACTGTCCACCGTTATAAACTGAGCTTTTGAACGCTGCCGTAAAACGGTTTTGCAAACCGTTTCTCCGCAAAAACGATTTGCAAAATCGTTTTACAGAAGCGCAACTTATGACGGTGGTAAGAATATATAATATTATATCCGGAGTGTCAAATCAAAAATCAGGAATCAGGATGCCATGTAAGAATGAATCTCTTGCGGGTGTATTATGGCATAAAGATGAAATTATCCGATATTTCGGAATGTTGTTCTATCTGGACCCGAAGATGTCTTAGAAAGTGGAAAGATGCTTCTGCCTTTAAAATAAAATGAACTCTTGAATTCGAAGGGAAAATATTATACCTAAGCAGCAACTGTGAAGTTTCAGACTTTTTGACGATTTCGAGCTATTTTTACAAGGAGGGGGAATGAAAAAGAAAATTTGGGTGAACCTGACTGTCATACTGATTGTGATACTCGGAACAGGTTTTATCGAGCTGATACAGGCAGCTACGGTCTATGTGAAACAGGGCGCGTCCGGTTCGAATGACGGCGCCTCGTGGGAAAATGCCTATACGGACTTACAGCAGGCATTGGGCAAAACCTCGAGCGGCGAAATATGGGTGGCTGCGGGAACATACAGCCCCGGTTCGGCACCTGAAAATACATTCCAGTTGAAAAGCAATGTGAAGCTTTACGGCGGATTCAGCGGAACCGAGACCGCTCTTTCGGAAAGAAAGCCGGGAACAAACAGCACGATTCTCAGCGGCAACAATATTAATAACAGTGTGGTAACAGGCAGCGGTGTAAGCAGCACAGCGGTTCTCGACGGTTTTGTAATTACCCGCGGAACCGGCGAATATTCAGGAGGCGGGATGCTAAACGAAGGCAGTCCCACGGTTTCCAATTGCGCTTTTGTAAATAACAACACGAGTGGTTACGGGATCGGAGCAGGGCTTTACAACGCCGGCAGTCCGGTTTTTACAAACTGTACATTCAGCGGAAATTCCGCGGGCGGTAAGATCGGCATGGGAGGCGGTCTTTCCAATAATGGAGGCACACTTACGCTTACGAACTGCACCTTCAGTGACAACAGTGCGTTTGAGGGCGCTGGAATATATGTTACTTCAGGTACGGTCAAAATCAAAAATACCATTATTGCAGATGGTTGCACAAATGAGAGCGGAACCATAACTTCTTCCGGATACAATCTCGTAACAAGCGGCTGCGAAGGCAGTTTCGGCCAGACCGGAGATATTGCCGGACAGGACCCTCGCCTTGATGATTTGGATGACAAAGGCTTTCATGCGCTGCTCTCTGACAGCCCGGCGATTGACAAAGGTACATGCACCGGCGCTCCGGAAACAGATCAGCGAGGAATGACTCGACCCCAGGGAATCACCTGCGACATCGGCGCGTATGAATACGGAACCGGCGCGGATCAGCCTGTTTTGTCGGTTACTCCGGCATCTCAGAATGTCGCGGCTGCCGGCGGAACCGCAACATTCACCGTATCCAATACCGGAACCGGAACAATGAACTGGACCGCGGCATCCGCAGATTCATGGCTGACTGTCACATCAGGCAGTTCGGGAACCGTCAACGGAACCGTTACCGTAAATTGTGCGGCAAATACCGGCGCAGAACGTACCGGAACCGTCACTGTCACGGCTGTCGGAGCGACCGGCAGCCCGAAAAGCGTGCAGGTCATTCAAGCCTCGGGTTCTGCCACTACTCCGGTTCTGTCTATCACGCCGGAATCAAAGAATGTCGCGGCATCCGGTGAAACCTTTACTCTAACCGTATCTAATACCGGAACCGGAACAATGAACTGGAGCGCGGCATCCGGAGCCTCATGGATGACAATCACCGCGGGCAGTTCCGGTACCGGCAACGGAACAATTACGGTGAGTTGTCAGGCAAATACTGCCGCGGAACGAATCGGAACAATCACCGTAACGGCTGCCGGCGCGTCCGGAAGTCCCAAAGCCGTTCAGGTCATTCAGGCATCCGCGACCGGAACTCCGGTCTTATCGGTATCGCCGAGTCCTCAAAATGTTTCGGGAACAAGCGGAACAGCCACATTTCAGGTTTCCAATACCGGCGGCGGCACATTGAGTTGGACTGCCGCGTCCGGCGATTCATGGCTTACAATTACCAACGGCTTTTCAGGGACCGGAAACGGAACGATTACGGTCAGCTACAGTGCAAATCCCGAAACTGCAACAAGAACCGGCAGCATTATCGTCACTCCAACGGGCGCGAGCGGCAGCCCCAAAATCGCTGCAATAGTTCAGGCTGCCGGAGGCGGAACTGTGCCGGTCATATCGGTCACGCCTACGTCCCAAGAAGTTTCCGCATTCAGCGGCAAAACAACTTTCGATGTGTCCAATGCCGGGAGCGGTACCATGAACTGGACCGCAAGCACGAGCGATCCCTGGCTCATCATTCTCAGCGGCGAATCCGGAGTCAACAGCGGAACAATTACAGTAAGTTATGGAACAAATACCGGCAGTGCGGAGCGCGTCGGATCCATTACCGTCATTTCAACTGAAGCCACTCCGGGTTTCAAACTGCTCATGGTGAAGCAAGCCGCGCCTTCCGGAGATACGCCGATTCTCACGTCCGAGCCTTTGGTTCAAGATGTTTCCAAAAACAGCGGCACCACTTCCTTTCTCATATCGAACAGCGGCACAGGCACAATGAAATGGACAGCCAAATCGAATGCAGCATGGCTTACCATTGCCGCGGGCAACTCCGGTACCGATGCCGGCGCAATTTCTGTGAATTATGATGTGAACACCGGTGCTGCGCGAACCGGAACACTTACGGTCACCGCGGAAGGCGCATTCGGCAGTCCTCTGACGCTTGAGGTGAAACAGGCTGCCGGAACTGTTGAAACGCCGATACTGACGATTGATCCGACATCGCGGGATGTTTCCAAATCTGCCGCAACCGTCAGTTTCAATGTGAGCAATACGGGCAAAGGAGTAATGAACTGGACTGCAAAAAGCGATGTGACCTGGCTGATAATTATGGAAGGCAATTCCGGAACCGATACCGGAACGATTACGGTAAGTTGTCAGTCCAACCCCGGAGATTTGAGAACCGGAACTCTGACGGTAACAGCCTCGGGTGCGACCAACAGCCCCATGACGGTAAGGGTGAAACAGTCGGGAGCGGGCAACAGTAATCCTACAGACATCAGTCTGAGTAATACTAAGGTAGCTGAAAACCGTCCCGCGGGAACCCGCGTTGGAACCTTTACTGCTACAGACCTTGACGGCGATGATACGCACCTTTATACGCTGGTATCCGGAACCGGAAGCACTGACAACGATGCCTTCAATATCATCGGCGATGAATTGAAAACAGCCGAGATTTTCAGTTATGCGGCCAAGAACAGCTACAGTATCCGTGTGCAGACCGACGATCAGCGCGGAGGCACTTTTCAGAAATCTTTCACTATTACTGTCACTTTTGCGAATTCACCGCCTACGAATATAACTCTGAGCAAAAACAGCGTGGCAGAGAAATCGGCAAGCGGAATCGAAGTCGGAAGTTTTACTACCGCGGATCCGAATCCCGATGATGTCCATATCTATACGCTGGCAAGCAATGAGGACAGCGCGTTCACTATTGTCGGAAATGTTTTGAAAACCCGGAAAATTTTCGACTATGAACTCAAGAGCAGCTATGTCATAAGTGTGAAAAGCGATGACGGCAACGGCGGCACTTTCGGAAAGGATTTCACGATCAGCGTGACAGATGTCAATGATGATCCCACAGATATCAGTCTGAGCAAAACATCCATTGCCGAAGATATGCCGGTGGGAACGCCTGTGGGCAGATTTACGACCTCGGATCAGGATGAAAATGATACGCATGACTATACGCTGGTATCAGGAGCCGGAGATGATGACAATGACGCGTTTGTTGTGAATGGGGATGAACTGCAAAGCGCGAGAATATTCGAATACGCTTCCCAAAGCACTTTTTATATCCGAGTCCGTACTACGGACACAGAGGGCAGAAGTTTTGATAAGTCGTTTACGATAAAGGTATCCACGGGACCCGCTGTGACTTTTTTCCCGGAAAACGGAGCGGAAAATGTAGCATTGGATGAAAATATAACGATCATGTTCAGCAAAGCCATCCGCTTTCTCGATGACAGCGAAATCACCAATCTCACCGCTGACAGTGCGGTAACGCTGAAAATGAACAGTTCCATCGGCAACTACGTTCCTTTTGACGCCACGATCAACAGTGCCAAGACCGTGATTACCCTCAATCCGGAATCCGATCTGGAAAGCGATAAGATTTACTACGTGGCGGTCACGGCAGCCCTGGAAGATATGAACAATACGCCGGTCACTGCCGTCAGTGCGACTTTCAGAACAGCGGATGTGACGCCTCCGACTGTAAAATTTTCTCCTTCTCACGGAGAACTGAATGTTCCGGTCAGCAAAAGAATTACTGTTACTTTCAGCGAAGCAGTGAGACTGCTGAATAACGGAGAACTTACGAGCAGCAATGCGGACGCGCTGATTACTCTCAGGAAAGATAATGCCGACGGTGAAAAGGTCTCTTTCGATGCCACAGTCAGCGGTACAAAAACCGTGATAACGATTACGCCGGCTTCGGGCCTGGACAGCAATCAGAGCTATTATGCGGCAATTGGCGCCTCGCTGGAAGATGATTCCGACAATGCGACACTCGCGGCATCGGTCACTTTCACTACCGTTGCGATTTTCGAGGATATTGCCGCAGATATTATCGGTGTTGGCAGAAGCGCGGCAGCCTGGGGAGATTACGACGGAGACGGATATTCTGATATTATTCTGACTGGCTTCGATTACGAAGGCATAGCCGAAATCTACAGAAATAATGATGGCCGCTTTTATAAAGCGACCGAACTGGACGGCGTGTATTTCGGTTCTGTTGCCTGGGGCGATTACAATAAAGACGGCATGTCCGATATACTCGTAACCGGAGTAGATGCAAAAACTTCAAACGGTGTTGCCAGAATCTATCGCAATGAGGAGGGAAGTTTTACCGAAGATACCGGCGTGAATCTGCCGGGAGTTTATCACAGCGCGGTAGCCTGGGGAGATTACGACAAAGACGGTGATCCCGATATTCTCCTTGCCGGGTATTCGGGTGAGACAAGCATTGCAAAGGTTTTTCAGAACAATAACGGGATATTTACGGATATTGAGGCCGGTCTGACCGGTGTGTATTATGCGTCTGCGGCATGGGGCGATTATGACAAAGACAGAGACTCGGATATTCTCCTGACCGGTCATGACGGCATGTCCCGTGTTTCCAAAATCTATAGAAACGATAATGGGAAATTCACGGATATCGGAGCAGGACTAATCGGCGTCAGCAGCGGCTCCGCGGCCTGGGGAGATTATGACCGCGACGGAGATTTAGATATTCTTCTGACCGGCAGCGACAAAGATATGAACAAAATTGCCGCAGTCTATAGAAACGACAACGGAAAATTTACCGATATCCGGGCAAATCTGACCGGTGTGTATTATTCATCCGTGGCATGGGGAGATTATGACAATGACGGGGACCCGGATATTCTGCTTACCGGAGACACCGGCTCTGCCAAAATTTCCAAAGTCTGTCGCAATGACGGCGGAAAATTTACGGATGTCAATGCGGGACTGGACGGTGTCAGCGGAGGTTCGGCAATATGGGAAGATTATGACAATGACGGGGACCCGGATATTTTTCTCAACGGCGACGACGGGGTTCGCAAGATTTCAAAAATTTACTGCAACAATCTGAATGCCGCCGGAACAGGCGAAGGCGGCTTGCAGGATGTGATTTCGGTATTGAAAATCGTAGCCGGCGTGAAAGGCGTTGCCGTGGAAACCGACGATATAAACGGTGACGGAAAAATCGGTATTGCAGAGGCAGTCTGGCTTTTGCTGCTTCTTGCCGAGTAAACCTGGGTCGTTAAGATTACTCAATAAT
>DYRK01000175.1 GCA_020718785.1 Desulfatirhabdium butyrativorans
AAGCCGGGGCTTCCCCGGCAAGTGCGTTCCCAAGCCGGGGCTTGGGAACGAGAAAGAAGATGATTTCATCGCTTATACTTTTTTTTACCGTTATTCTCAAGAAAGGAATTCAAACATGGCAAGAAAAAAAATCAGATTGCAGATTGCAGTCTGGGCTGTTTTCCTGATGATGTCTGCTTTGTGTCCCTTAGCAAGGGCTGCGGACAATGCCGCGGATACGGGCTGTCTCGTGACCTCTGACTTGTGGATCCGGGCGGTCATCAACACAGATGAAAAAGGACCTGTGGAAGCTCTCTGGCAGCAGGGCGGAAACGATGTCACTGCCGAAGGGCATAAAGTCTTATGGGGATATTTTTACGCAAGTCCTTCGGATGTCACCTGGGGAAGCAAAGACAACCCCGATGTCTTTGTCAAAATCTGGTTTGACGCGGGCGGAAGGTTAGATGTCAGTTTTTTTCATGTATCTGTGCCGGATATAGATATTTATTCGGATTACAAATACGACGGTACTGCGGATGTGCATGGAGTGATAAGCACCTCCCGAAGATACATCCGGCAATGGTATGAAAACGGCAAGGCTGATATGGACGGGAATAATGAGGACGGCATTGCTGCCGCAGGATATTCGCCTGCAGGCAATCCTTCAGGATATTCGGCGATCAACACGCTTAAAATCGGTGCTGTAATCAATACGGTTGACGGTCCTGTCGAGGCAGGCTGGCACAAGGGCGGAAAAGCGAGCACTGACGGGGGACATGAAGTCTTTTGGGGCTATTTTTATGCGCTTCCTTCGGATGTGAGTTGGGGAAGCGAAAACAATCCCGATCTTTTTGTCAAAGTCTGGTTTGACGCAGGCGGAAGGGTTGATGTGAATTTCTTTCATGTCTCTGTTCCGGATATAGAGGTCTATTCCGATCTGCCGGACAAAGGCGGTTATGATCAGAAAGGAACGGCAATTCTTGCGGACAGATACATACGGCATGAATTTACATATAATAAGGATGAAAAATCGGAAATAACAAGACCCGAAGGATGGACTGACGAGACTCACGGCAATAAGGCAGAACCGGACTACGACGCAGTATTTTCAGACGGCAGAGTAAGAAAGATCGAACTCATTATTGATCCGGCAGACTGGCAGGCAATGATGGATGATATGACTGATATTTACGGTGCATTCGGTACGGGCAATAATCACTCTCTGGATGACAACCTTATATTTGGGGATGCAACCGAAGCCTGCGCCGGAAAGAGCGAAGGCGATGCCTGCGAAATGACTATGAGAGATCAGGCGGTGAGCGGAATCTGTGCAGCAGACGGGGAAAATCTCGTATGCAGGCAGAATCAGCCTGCTGATACTCAGGGAACAGCAGAAGAATCCTGTGTCGGAAAGAAAGAAGGCGATGCCTGTGAAATGGCGGTTCAGAATCAGACCCTGAGCGGATTATGCACACTGAATCGGGAACAATTGTCATGCAGAACGGAAAATCCCGGCGTCAATCAGCCTCCTGACAATAGTTTTTCATCAGATGCCTGTGTCGGAAAGAAAGAAGGCGAGGCGTGTGAGACTACTATGCGGGGGCAGGCCGTGAGCGGTTCATGTGTGACTCAGGGAGAAAATCTCGTATGCAGGACAGACAATGCGGGCGGCATTGTCCCGGGCAACGGTGAAGTTCCGGGCAATGCCGCGGATGCCGGCGGCGGCATTGATATGAGCGGGGGACGCAATCCGATATGGAAACCCTGTACCTTGAAATTCGAAAACAAAGTATGGTATCATACGGGCGTCAGATTCAAAGGAAATTCCTCTCTGACCAGCACATGGTCCGGCGGTATATGGAAACTGCCGATGCGTCTGGAATTCGATCAGTTCGAGGATGACTATCCGGAAATTGACAATCAGCGGTTCTTTGGTTTCAAGAAACTGTCCCTGTCAAGCAATTACGGAGATGAGTCTTTTCTCAGAGAAAAGGCAGGCGCGGATATTTTCAGAGATGCGGGTGTTCCCGCGGCAAGAACAGCCTTTTACCGGGTTTATGTGGATCACGGAGCAGGTTCCGAATATTTCGGACTTTATACCATGGTGGAAATACCTGCGGATCCCATGCTTGAAAAGTATTTTCAGAATTCGGACGGGAATCTTTATAAGCCCGAAGGTACCGGAGCAACCTTTGCCTCATATAACGAAGCCTCGTTTGACAAGGAAACTAACGAGGATGTGGCAGACTGGAGCGATGTAAAAGCACTTTTTGACGCTCTTCACAGCAGCAGAGACGATGCCGCGGCATGGCGCGCCGGTCTGGAAAAAGTCTTGAATGTTGACGGATTTCTGCGCTGGCTTGCGGTCAATACGCTGATTCAGAACTGGGATACTTACGGACGCATGAGCCACAATTATTATCTTTACAACAACAGCGAAGACGGGCGGCTCAACTGGATTCCCTGGGATAACAATTTCTCTCTGATGTCCGGAATGGGCGGAGGAGGCGGGGGAGACAAAGGGGCGATTTCTCTTTCTCTTTCCGAAGTCAGCGAGAGTTGGCCCCTGATCCGCTATCTGGCAGATGATCCGACCTATCGGGCAAAATATGTCTCATATATCAAAGAGACAGCCGAAGGAGCATTCAAGCCGGAAAAAATGAAGGCGATATACAAAGCCGCGCATGATCTGATACGTCCCTATACGGTTGGAGACGAGGGTGAAAAAGACGGCTATACTTTCTTGAAAAATGCCGAAGATTATGATACAGCACTGGAATATCTCAACACCCGTGTTGACAGCCGTTATAATGAAGCCTTGCAGTTTTTGACGGAAAACCGGTAGGGACTCGTTCCCACGCTCCGGCGTGGGAACGAGTACGCCGAAATTTTTCGATCTGCTGAATCTCCATAATTTGAACATCTTTTCTTCATAATTTCTTCACATTTTAAGGATATATTCAAATCAGATTCAATCTGAACAGGAGGGAAAAAACCATGCGATACCCAATTTTTTCAAACAGACTGTTCATCGTTTTCATTGTGTTGCTTTGGCTTGCAGGATACGGCAATGTGACGGCTGATACCTGCGATACTTTGTGCATCAATGAATTTATGGCATCCAACAGCAGCAGTTCTGCCGACCCGCAGGGAGAATATGAGGACTGGATCGAGATTTATAATAAAGGAGAGATCGCAGTCAATCTCATGGGAATGTATTTAAGCGATGATCTTGCCGATCCTTCCAAATGGCAACTTCCCGATATTACTCTTGAACCAGGGGCATTTATGATTGTCTGGGCAGATGAAGATATTGAAGACGAAGGGCTTCATGCGGATTTCAAGTTAAGTGCGTCCGGAGAATCCGTCGGTCTCTTCAATACGGATCAGACCATCCTCGATACCCTGACTTTCGAAGCGCAAAGCGAAAATATCTCTTTCGGCAGATATCCTGACGGAAGCGACAACTGGCAGTTTTTTACCTCATCCAGCCCGGGCAAAAGCAATACGGAAAATCCCGATGAACTGCCCGGAGATATTGACGGCAGCGGAACCCTGGGGCTGGCAGATGCTGTCACTGCGCTTAAAATTTTTGTGGGAATACCCGCGGCTATAGCTCTCAGAGATGTCAACGGCGACGGCAGGATAGGTCCGGAAGAAGTCATTTATATTCTCCGAAAACTTTCTGAATCTTCCGAAACTTCGGAGCCGCGGCCCGAAGGATGGACCGAGGAAACTCACGGAGACAATGCGGCGCCGGACTATGATGCTCTTTTTTCGGACGATAAAGTCAGAACAATCGAATTGGTTGTTGATCCCGCAGACTGGCAGTCCATGCTGGATGATATGAGCGACAATTACGGCGAATTCGGCTCGGGCGCAAACAATCCGCAGCAGGGACCCGGAGTTACAGCCTGTGTGGGAAAGACTGAGGGCGATGCCTGTGAAATGACGCTTCAGGGTCAGACCGTGAGCGGAATCTGTGCGCCGGGCGATCAGACGCTGATATGTAGGCAGAATAATCCGCCGGCCAATCCCTGTGCGGGAAAAAGCGAGGGCGATGCTTGCGAAATCATGGTTCAGGGACAGATGACCGCCGGCTCATGTACGATGGGCGGACAGACGCTGATATGCAAAGTCGAAAATCAGCCTGCGGGACCTGCGGATGTCTGTGTCGGAAAGAATGAAGGCGATGCCTGCGAAATGATCACGGGCGGGCAGACAGTGAGCGGTTCCTGCATAAGAGATCAGGAAAAGCTGGTATGCAGAACCGACAACCCGGTCGGCGGGGACCCGGTTGATCCGAGCGGCGGAACCAATCCGATATGGAAACCCTGTACGCTCAAGTTCGAAGACAAGGTATGGCATCATGTCGGTATCCGTTTCAAAGGCAATTCATCTCTCAACAATACTTGGCGAAGCGGCTTATGGAAACTGCCGATGCGTCTGGAATTCGATCAGTTCGAAGACGATTACCCGGAAATCGAGAATCAGCGATTCTACGGTTTCAAAAAACTGTCCCTGTCAAGCAACTGCATGGACAACTCTTTTATCCGGGAAAAAGTAGCAGCGGACATTTTCAGAGAGGCGGGCGTTCCCGCGGCAAGAACAGCTTTTTACCGGGTTTATGTGGATTACGGAGCCGGTTCTGAATATTTCGGGCTTTATACGATGGTAGAAATACCTGATGATCCTCTGCTCGAAAAGTATTTTCAAAATTCCGACGGCAATCTCTACAAACCCGAGGGCAAAGGAGCGACTTTTGCTTCTTTTGACGAAGCCTCTTTTGACAAGGAAACGAATGAAGATGCAGCAGACTGGAGCGATGTCAAAGCCCTTTACGATGCGCTTCACAGCAGCAGAAGCAATGTTGCGACATGGAAAGCCGGTCTCGAAAAAACGCTGAATGTCGAGGGATTTCTCCGATGGCTTGCGGTCAATACGCTGATTCAGAACTGGGATACTTACGGACGCATGAGTCATAATTATTATCTCTACAACAATTCGGCAGCCAGTTTGCTCGAGTGGATTCCCTGGGATAATAATGAGGCATTGAAGGAAGTGAACGGAAACAACAAAGCCCTTTCGCTGTCGCTTGCCGAAGTCACCGAAAGCTGGCCCCTGATCCGCTATCTGGCTGATGACCCGAGCTATCGGGCAAAATATGTCTCATATATCAAAGAGACATCCGAAGGAGCATTCAAGCCTGAGAAAATGAAGGCGATATACAAAGCCGCACATGATCTGATACGTCCTTATACCGTGGGAGACTATGGGGAACAGCAAGGCTATACTTTACTGAAAGATGCTTCGGATTTCGATACCGCGCTCGATGAACTCAATGCCCATGTTGACAGGCGTTATAACGACGCATTGCAATTTTTGAGCCAAAACCCGTAGGAAGGGCCGGCGGTCTGCCCAATCAGGACACGCCGCCGGCGTGTCCCTACGGAAGGAGGTGTATGATGAGAACAAGTAATTGGATGCTCTATACGGTATGGACGGCGGCTTTCATTGCGGTTGTCCTGATTACGCTCGATTGCGAGCGTGAAAGCACGACTGTTCAGGGTATTGCCGAAACACGGGAAATCATGATCAGTTCGGAAACTTCTGTGGAAATCAGACGGATCAATGTGACAGAAGGACAATTGGTTGACAAAGGACAGTTGCTTGTAGAATTAGTGAGTCCGGAACAGATTCTCAAAATCAATCATATCTCCCATCAATTGGATCAGCTCAGGGCGCAGAAAGGAGTCAATAAAGATGAAATCCGCTCGAAAATAAGACAGTTGGAAGCGGAAAAAGCCTCGCTGAACAGTGAAGCCCACAATCAGATACGGCAGATTGAAAACCAGTACAATCTCAACAAAGAACTGGCATCGGGACTTCAAAGCATCAAAGGCGCAGGAGAGGCTGCCAAATCAGGTGCAAGCAATCCTGTCACGCTGAAAATCGAGAGTCTCAGACAGGAACTTGCGCTCTCGCTCAGACCGCTGAATATTCAGATAGAATTACTTCGGAAATCTTTGGAAGAATCCGGAAGCCCCATTAAAATACAGGTCGAACAGCTTGAAAAAGAGCTTTCGCTGCTGAAAGCGGAAAACAGCAAACTCAATATTTATGCTCAGATATCGGGCATTATCGGTTCGGTCAATTTCAAGCCCGGAGAAAAAGTGTCGCCCTTTGCGCCCATACTGACACTGCACACGAAGAACCCTTCTTTTGTCAAAGGCTATATTCATGAAAATGTTTACACCCGTATGTCATTGGGGAAAAAAGTGAGTATTATCTCACAGACCGATTCGAGAATCCGTGTTGCCGGAAGCGTGGTGGGCGTAGGCGCAAGAATTGTGGAATATCCGGCAAGACTGAGAAAAAATCCGGTTCTCCAGACTTGGGGCAGAGAAGTTCTGGTTAAAATTCCCGAAGACAACGGCTTTATTCTCGGCGAAAAGGTCGTAATCAGTTCGTCAGAACCGAAAAGGACGCTTGTTTCCTATTTGAAACTACAGAAAGAAGCAGTGCTTTCTTATTTGAAAAAGCTGCTTGTGCCTGAAGAAATTCATGCGGAAATCCGTCCGGTCTCATCTTCGGATACTCCTGAAAAATCCGATTCTACGCCCATAGTTCCTTTCAAAACTAAGCGTATCGAAGCTTCGGCGATTGTCCGGCTGAAAGATATGGACCGATGGCTTGTTTTGAGCGATGATACGCCGGATAAGGAGCCTTTAGTATTTCTAATGGATGCTCGGGGAAATATTACGAAGGAATGTCTGATCCGCGGTCTGAAAGAGATTGACGATATGGAGTCCGCGGCTGTCGGCGATAATGGAATTCTCTATATCGCTTCTTCTTTGAATGCGAACAAAAAGGGAAAGCTTGAAAAATCCCGCAAACTGCTGATTTCCGTAAAACGGGAGGGAGATAATTTTACTCTGATCCGAAAAGCCGATCTTTACGATCTGCTTGAAGACAGTGCAGAACGTAATCCAAATGAGGATTGGGCGCAGTTTGTTCTGAGCGCAATGAAGGACGGATCGCTCGATATGGAGGGCATGTTTTATCGGGACGGAGCCTTGTACCTCGGTTTCAAATCTCCCCTTGATGCGGGCTGTTCTGTTGTTCTCAAGATTGATCGGATCGAAGAAATGCTTCGTAAGGAAAAATTGGATGAGGGTCAGGTTTCCGTATGGAAAAAAATCATGCTCAAAGCAGACGAAACATCTCAGCAGGAGCATATTTCCGATCTTTTCTATCATAAAGGAACCGTTTATGTGACCGGAACTTTGCCCGAAAAAAGCGGCGGAAGTCTCTGGAGATTGGATGAAGACAGCGAAAATATGACTCGCATTAAACACTTCGAGGGACTCAGACCCGAAGGCATTGCCGAGGGCAATGATCCGGACAGCCTGATGATCGTTTTCGATCAGGGAAAGAATAACCCTTCACAATTCGCTTTGGTCGAGGTGATACGATGAGAATATTATTTTTGACTTTTGTTACGACATTTTTTTTCTCCGCAAGTTTTGCGAACGGAGAATCGCTGACTATTGAGCGCTTTTTGGCTACGGCGGAAAAGGATACTCAACTGCAAAGCCACAGCGAGCTTGTCGAATATATGGAGGCTTCTCCCGAGAGTACGCCGTATATTGACAAAATCGAGTTTCGTACCGAGACCGACGAATTCGATATCAAGAAGCAGAAATATTCTCTGCGTTTCTATCCCAGAGGCTGGGGAGAAACCGAACTCAGCAAAAAGATTTCCGAGACTACCGGAAAATCTGTCAGAGCAGAACATGAGTCATTATTCGGCAGCGTCCTGCAAAACCGCTACGAACTTGCACTTGATTTTCTTGAGACCTTATCCATGCTGAACATGAATAAAACGCTTCTGAGTGTTTATGATGATGAAGTCAATGTTCTCAGGAAAATGAGCGTGAGAGATCTGTCATTTGACATCCGCACGCTGGTTTCTGCCGAAGACCGATATGTTGATCTTCAGTTGGAACTCGTCAAACTTGAAAACAAAGTAACCGGCATTATCGAGAAGATAAAAAGCATTGCAGGCTATTATGAGGAAATCATGTTTGATGAGGAAACGCTGATCGGACCCGAAACTATCGGAGAACGGATCCGGGATATTCAGCCGGTTCCGTCCCCGGACAATATCCGTCTCCGGTATCAACTGGTAAAAGCAGAACTTGCTGAAAACAGATATATGTTCGAGGTTGCAAAAAATAAAAAATATCTCAATTTCTTCAACTTGCAATATGACTCGGACAAGGATGACAGCGCGGAGAAAGCCTTTTCAATCGAGGTGGGAATCAATCTGCCCTTTGTCAATCCTGACCGGGAAGACATCAATCGCAGAAAAAGGGTCTGGTTTGATGAAAAGCTGGAATACGAAAAAGAACAAAGAGAGGCTTCCGAAACTATCCGGTCGCTTTCCGCATCGTTAGATCGGCTAGATTCGTCAGCACCGTATCCTTGTGAGCCGGAAGCCGGAAAGCAAAGCCGAAATTTCCTTCAAAAAATATATGGAAATGGAAGGCGTCAATCCGCTGACGCTCCTGAAAATAAAGGAAAGTATTCTGGAAAGCGATATGCGGCTGAACCGGACGGCTTATCTCATCCGGCGTCAGTATATCGAACTGATGAACATCACGGGCAGATTGTCGGAAAAGAATTGGTTAGAGGTCAGAGGTTCGAGGTGAGGGGTCAGAGGCGCCCCGCACCTCAAACCCCGCACCCCGAACCTCGGAGAATACGATGAGAGGCGAAAAACAAAAAGGGCTTCCGCCCCGGCTTGACCGCTATGAACTGAAATTCGGCATTCCCTGGGAACTGATAGAACCGATTTCCGACTTTGCCTCGGTCTATTGCTCGTTGGACAAATACTCGCTGAACGCTGAAAAGGGCTTCTACCGGGTGAACAATCTCTATCTTGATTCTCCCGGATATCTGTTTCTGAGAAAAAGGATGGACGGCGCGGAAAACCGTTTCAATATGCGGGTCCGTTCCTACGGCGATGATCCGGTGATGCCCTATTTCCTTGAGATCAAACAGAAGGTCGGGAATGTGGTCAGGAAATACCGTGCGACGGTTACTGACAGGGAATGGTATAAAGTCTATACAGAACCAGGGTTTGAATCCCGTGAAGAAAAGAATAATGCTTCGGAAACAAATAACCGGGAACTGTTCGAGCGGACAGTTTTCTCTTACAATGTCTCTCCCAAAGTTCTGACTCAGTATCTCCGAAAAGCATATATCAGTGATGTGGATGATTATGCCCGTGTGACATTCGACACGGATTTGAGATTCATGCCTGAAAGCGGATACAATCTGCATCCCGAAGAATCGGAAATGATCTCCTGCGATGCCGAGACCGTATTTCCCCCCGGATGTTCTGTGATCCTCGAACTGAAATGTTATACCTCGCAGGTTCCGCTCTGGATGCTTGATCTGATCCGATATTTCGATCTTCAGCGGATGAGTTTTTCAAAATATATGACCGGCGTTACCCAAGTTTTAGGGCTTTACCGCTATGACACAGGCGAAAGAACCGCTGCTTATGTGTAGAGCGGGTTTAAAACCCGCTTTACTGTAAAGGAAGGAGGAAACCATGCTCGACTTTTTAACTCTTCAGAACGCTTCACCGGACTCTGCGCTGCTGACCGCTGTTTATACTGTATTGATCTCATTTCTGCTTTCCACGCTGGTGGGCATAACTTATATCAAAACATTCCGGGGGCTTTCATACTCACGGAATTATGTGCAGGGGCTGATACTCGGCTCAATTGTTGCCGCAACCGTAATGCAGGCAATCGGAGACAGTCTTGCACGAGGTCTTGGAATGATCGGCGCACTTGCCATCATCCGATTCCGTACCAATTTCAAAGACCCGAAAGATATTCTCTTCATGTTTTCAGCCTTGGCCGCCGGTATTGCCTGCGGCGTCGGGGCTTATGTCATTGCCGCCGTAGGCACAGCAGGATTTGTGTTCACAGCCTTTGTGCTTCATTTCACGCCGCTGGGACAGACAAGCCATTTTGACGGAATGCTCCGTTTCAATATTGACAACAGCGATGAGAGCCGGATCGAACTTGAGCGTATTTTAAAAACCCACTGCAAAAAATTTGCCCTGATCAGCCTCAGAGACATGAAACAGGGTGAACGCCTTGACTATGCCTACCATATCAAGCTGAAAAAGAATCAGAGCAATGCAGCTTTGGTCAAGGCTTTGCCTGAAAAAATTCCTTCCGTGAAAGGGGTAAGCCTCATGTTGCAGGAAACAACCGTAGAATTGTAATTTTTATG
>DYRK01000876.1 GCA_020718785.1 Desulfatirhabdium butyrativorans
GCTCAGTGGGGGAGCCGCGGAAGCAAAGACGGACTGCTTTCCATGCCTGAAGGCATGGCTGCTGACAGCAACGGGTTTATCTATGTGGCAGATATGAAAAACGACCGTATTCAGAAATTTTCTCCGGACGGGCAGTTCATTGCCGCGTGGGGAAACAACGGCATCGGAGATAAAGAATTTTATTTGCCATATAATCTGACCCTTGATGACAAAGGCTTTGTCTATGTTGCGGATACGGGGAACTGCCGGGTGCAGAAATTCGATTCCTCGGGCAATTTTATTGCCAAATGGGGGAACAGAGGTTCGGGAAACGGAGAATTTTCCAAACCTCTCGGCATTGCCGTTGACCCCGACGGTTATGTTTATGTCTCAGATAGCGATACTCACCGGATCCAGAAATTCACTTCGGAGGGACAGTTTGTGAGTCAATGGGGTATGACGGGCAGCGCAGACGGAGCCTTTAATTTTCCTTCAGGAATTGCCGTTGATTCTGCTGCATATATTTATGTTGCAGATAGCAACAACCATCGCATACAAAAATTCACTTCAGACGGACAGTTTGTAACAAAATGGGGAAGTATCGGAACCCGAAACGGAGAATTCGATTCGCCTTCGGATATTGAGATAGACAGGGAAGGCTTTGTCTATGTTGCAGATAAAAACAATCACCGCATACAAAAATTCACATCCGAAGGCTTGTTTATCACAGCATTCGGCGAATCGGGTTCGGGCCCGGGACAGTTGAATTTTCCGGAAGGTCTCTGTGTCAGCCCGGAGGGCAAGGTATATGTCTCAGACGGCTATTCCCGTATTCAGGTATTTAAAAAAGCGGTCTGGACCGGCGGAAAAGCCATTATCGCAGCCGGACGCAAAGCCCAAGACGATCTTCTCTGGGATGCGACGCAACTGAACGCCAACTTTGCTTACCGAACCTTGAATTATCAAGGCTTCAGCAAACATGAAATCCGTTATCTGAGTTCCAATACCGGTTTCGATCTGGACAATAACGGGCAGGCAGATGATGTGATTGCCGCAAGTTCGGACAATCTGAAAGAAGCGATCACGGTTTGGGCAAAAGGCGCGGATAATCTGACGCTTTATCTGGTGGATCACGGCGGAGACAATTCTTTTCAAATCGCCGAAAATGAGGCGGTGAGCGGAACCGAACTGAATTCATGGTTAGTTCAGGCTCGGCTTCCCGGAAAGACGATTATCGTCTATGACGCGTGTTATTCAGGCAGTTTTCTCTCTTCTCTCCGTTCTTCCGACAAGAAGCGGACAGTAATCAGCAGCGCGGATATCGGTGAATCGGCATCGTTTGTCAGTCAGGGCGTGATTTCTTTTTCAAGCTATTTCTGGACGCATATTTTTAACGGGCTTGACGTTAAAGAGGCATTCAGCCGGAGTTCCGAAGCCATGAAAAAATTTCAGAATCCGCTTTTGGACTCGGACGGGGACGGAAAAGGCAATGAAAGCGAAGACCTTCCGGCAGTGAAAAGTATTTATATCGGCAACGGTACGATGATCCGGGGAGAGGCTCCGACAATTGGGAGCATATCGCCGGAACAGACTGTCAGAGGCATTTCTTCAGCTTCGATCAAGGCTTTCGATGTTTCGGACAGCGACGGCATCGTATCCGTATGGGCGGTCATTCTGCCGCCGAATTACAGCCGGCAGATGTTGGACGGAACGGTTCAGGGGCTTCCTTCGATTATCCTCAATTCTGCCGGGACCAATCAATATCAAGGCAGTTATGAGGAATTCAATATTCCGGGAACCTATCAGATTGCTGTTTATGCCAGAGACAGCGCCGGCAATATCTCAAGTCCGAAACTGACGGCTGTGAATGTGGAAAATCCCCTGAGACGCAGGGCGGTTATTGTTGCGGGCGGTTCGCCGTCGGACCTGCTGTGGACGGCTATCGGGAAAAGTGTCCGATCTGCTTATAATGCCCTGAAAATTCAAAGTTATGCGGATGAAGATATTTATCTCCTCAGCGCGGCTGCTATATCCGATATTCCTAAAACACCGGTATTGCCCACGCTGAAAAATTTCGAATATGCGCTCACGGTCTGGGGCAGAGAAAATACTCAGGATCTGACGC
>DYRK01000877.1 GCA_020718785.1 Desulfatirhabdium butyrativorans
CGGAATGACAGGATGGAGCGTTCGGAATGACAGGATGGAGCGTTCGGAATGACAGAAACAGATTCATGTCGCTAATTATAAATTTAATGATTTTTAGCTTGACATTTTTTTTCAGGTGGTCTATGAAGGTGTCTTTCAAGGATGTCAGAGGGGAAAAGAATCGGTTTGATGAAAAAGCCGTGAAGCAGTTTTAAGATGATGAAAGATGGGAACACCGCATACCGATTTGTCGTCTGTGTGCAAAATGAAGATTGCGAAGATTTGGAGTTAAGAAAGATTTATCAGGTTCTGCCTGACAGTGTGGCATCGGAAGACGGGTATATCAGAGTGATAGACGAATCCGGCGAAGATTATCTGTATCCTTCAGAATATTTTTTGCCGATAGAAATATCTGATGTCTTGGAAAAAGCGTTGCTTGCATCGGAAAAGGCTGTGATCAATTTGTGATCTTCCGTAGGAGTAAGCCCCCGTGCTTACCCATGCAGAGGCGACAAATATGGCGCATGATGAATTGAAGACGCATTTTACAATCAGAACAAGCAGAAAAATTAAATTTTTCCGCTTCTCATAAGTTGAAAACTGTATCAAATTTATAATCAAATTTACGTTGAAGTCGTTGGAACAGTTAGGAAATTTAAAAAAAACCGAAGCGAAAATTATTGTAGATGCGATAAAAAAGCAACTGACCGATGAGCCTTTCACACAGACAAAAAACCGCAAACCTCTTCGCCGAAACCCTTTATCCCGCTGGGAACTTCGGGTAAAGAAATACAGAATATTTTATGACTCTTCCGAAGATGGGAATGTGGTTGAAATAAAGGCAATCGGATATAAAGAGCATAACAATCTGTTCATTAACGGAAAGGAATTTGAATTATGAAAACGATAGAGTTGACAGGGTGTTATCTTACTGTTGAGGAACTGCTGGGAATAGCTGATAAGCAGACTGTGATTCTGCACAAGTCCGGTAAGAAAGGATTTGTTGTCGCACCGATTGATGAGTTTGATTTGGAAGTCGGATTATTACAGAATAATAAAGAATTTATGGCATATCTGGATGATATTTCGGGAGAAAAAGCTGCAATCACACTTGAAGAAGTTGAAAAAAGATTAGGCTTATAACAGGGAGTTGCCCCTACGGTTAAGATTTTATATGGCGCATTATGAAAACGGCTATTCAAAAGAAGAAGACCCGATGTTGTGGAATCTGCATGAAATAAGACACAGAATTGCCGAACAGAATCCGTCTCCTGAGCAGATTAACATGGATGTCAGGGATATTATCAGGCAATACAGGCTGGATAATCTGAAAATTGTCAACGGGGTGCGGAAAGAAATAAAAAATTTGGGCAAGGCGGTTGAGCGGGCAGCGGAATAAAACCCGTCCGGCTCTGTCTTTTTTTGTTAGTATGGTAATCTGCTTTTGTTTTTTTGCCACAGACGCACACAGACAGACACAGACATATCTCCAAAAGGATGTATGCTGTATCATATTCTATGTGTGCAGAAAATATGTTGCAAAAACCAAAATCGGATTATTATATATTAATTGGCTTTTGGTTTTTTGCAGCATACTTTTTGCATACACGGCTTATTTTGTTCTCAGATATCTGTCTGTGAACGTCTGTGTGCGTCTGTGGCAAAAAAAAACAAAAGCGAATCAATATAGCTGTAACAAAGGCACTCATTTATGAAAACAACCAAACACATTTTGAGCGCAGTCCTGATCGCTGTGATGCTGGTCTCCGGTTTGCCGGTTTTCAATCCGGAAGACGTCAGCAGAGACCGGAGAATAGACCTGCAAGATGCGGTTCTCTGGATCAGGGATTTTGCGCTCACGGTTGACAAATCTGCCGATTTTACAGCCAATATGGAAAATATTCTTTCCACATTCAATATCTTGGCAGGGCTGAAGCACACCCTCAGACCCGCAAAAGACATCAAAAGCATTTCATCCGAAACATTCTGGGCAATTCAGCCCTGCAATGATTTTTTTCTTTTTTTGCTTGCAAATATGATTTCAATCCAATATAAAGACGATTGTTCTACGATTGATCTTGAACCCCTTACGCCCCCTCCGAGACGGTGCTGATGTTTTC
>DYRK01000878.1 GCA_020718785.1 Desulfatirhabdium butyrativorans
TTATCATGTTAAAGAATATCTTTTCAACAGCCGGATTTCGGAAAAGCCTGCTGTGGAAAGTCAGTTTCATCGTGATTCTGACAACAACGGCAATTCTGTCTCTGTTCGGATGGTACCAGCACAGGCGGGCTTCATCCCGTATGAGTCATCTGCTTCATGAGGAAGTTTCGCTATCTGCAGGACGCCTGTCAACAAGCCTCAGAAAATTTCTTTTTACTTATGACACAGAAGCAATGAAAGATGTTATTCTGGCAGAGATGAACTCCGGACAGATTTCAGGAGTGTTTGTTTTTGACAAAGAAAAATTGTTATACGGATTTTCCAGAAATGAAAAGGGAGAAGTTATTTCCAAAGATACTGTTCTTCCTGAAAAAGATTACATGATCGGGTCCGGCGAGGTTGAAGCCGGTCAGGAATCCATCGGTCAGGTCAAAATTTTTGCCACGCTGCGCTATCTTCGGGAGGAAGAATACCAGTCGCTCATCATGACAATAGTACAGGTATTTCTGCTGGATTTTTTCATTGTGCTGATTCTGACGCTGGCTATCCGGGCGGTTCTGCTGAAGCCCCTGAAAGAGGTGGTCTGTTTTGTCAGAAAAGTCTCAGCCGGCGATCTGACCGAAATGTTTGTGATAAACCGTGAAGACGAAGTCGGAAATCTGTTGCAGGCAATGAACCAGATGATACTGAATCTCAGGGAAATAATGGATGATGTGCGGAAAGGAGCCGATAAGGTGGCTTCCGGCAGTCAGGCAATGAGTGCCAGTGCAGAAGAGATGTCTCAGGGAGGAACCCAGCAGGCTGCCGCGGCCGAACAGGTTTCCTCGTCTATGGAGGAGATGGTGTCAACCATACGGCACAACGCTGACAATGCCACGGAAACCGGAAGACTTGCTCTGAAAGCTGCCGAGGCTGTCCGGGAAGGAGGAGAGGCAGTGAATGAGACATTTGCCGCCATGAAAAAAATAGCTCATAAAATCTCGGTTATTGAAGAAATTGCCCGTCAGACCAATATGCTCTCGCTGAATGCCGCGATTGAAGCGGCAAGAGCCGAATCTCACGGCAAAGGATTCGCAGTTGTGGCATCCGAAGTCCGCAAATTGGCGGAACAGACCCGGAAGGCTGCTATTGAAATCGGCGAGCTGACTATTTCCAATCTGGAGATTTCGGAAAGAGCGAGTCAAATGCTTGCCGGAATCGTATCAGATATTCAGAAAACCTCTGATCTGGTTCAGGAAATCAGTGCGGCAACCCGTGAGCAGTATAACGGCGCAGAACAAGTCAACAAGGCTGTTCAGCAGTTGGACAGAGTGATTCAGCAAAGCACTTCGACCTCTGAGGAACTGTCCTCGACTTCCCATGAATTGGCAAGTCAGGCTGAACAGTTCCGCGAGATCATCGGTTTTTTCAAAACTGACAGTGACAGAAAAAAAAATCCTGAAAAAGCCGAATCCGACCCGGCATCAGATAACGGCAAAGAAACATACAGAAGCAGATATACCGAGCGTATAAAAACGTCAGGTAAAAAATCCTTGAATACAGAGGAAAAGAGAAATGAATGGAACGCAGAGGATGAAGAGTTTGAAAGATATTGAGCAGTTAAGGGTTAAGCAGACTTTTTCTCTCTTAACCCCTGACATTCGATCTTCGGCTATTCACGGATAACCGGGAACTCACGCCTTGCTGTAGAAATAGAGACCGTAAAACCTGCGATGACATCCAGCAGCGACATGAGGGTCAGAATCAGGAACCCGGAATTTCCGGCATTTCTGATAACGATAAATTCTATCAGAAATGCGACAAACACGAGCATGGAAAAGGCATGTTCGATCACCGAAAACGAGGACGCACGGGTGGATTTGAAGATTTCGATGTACAGCGCAATCACGCCGAAGATTATCAGCAGATCGTTGATACTCAGCGCAACCAGCGACCCGGAGATCAAATGCAAGTTAAACAGATCGGCATTTAATACGTTCTGCGTTTCGCCCTGAACGGTGAATAGAATCACATTGTAAAGAATGAGAATAAACAGAAAAGACGGAGTGATTTTGAAAAATTTCATAATAAGACCTCCTTTCCGATATT
>DYRK01000879.1:0-683 GCA_020718785.1 Desulfatirhabdium butyrativorans
AGGGTTATCTGTATGTGGATAAAACCCGGCATGTTCATCGCATGGTTTCGGAAGGCATGTTTTATTTTCTGGCGCGTCCCCGGCGATTCGGTAAATCTCTGCCGGTTTCCACTCTCAACTGTCTGTTTCAGGGAAGAAAAGAATTGTTCGAAGGGTTGTGGATCGCAGACAACGGAACATGGGACTGGAAACCCCATCCGTTTGTTCTGCTTGATTTCAACGGCATACCCGGCAGCACGCCCGAAGAACTGAAACAGAGTATCGGTTTCACATTGGCTCAGTTTGCCGAAGACGAAGGGCTTACTCTCAAAACCAATATACTGGAAATTCAGTTCAAAGAACTGATTGCCGGATTGTATAAAAAAAACCGGCGCAAGTGTTTCGGTACTGATTGACGAATATGACAAACGGCTGATTGACCATCTGGGCAGAGGTGAAAAAGGAATTGAAACCTGTTATGAGGAGGGCGGAGCTGTATCCGATGTCGGCAGAGTAGAAAATACCGCCTGATGAATACGGTTTCCGCCCCATTGACTTGTCTTTCCGGAACAAGTAGTGCATCATTTCAGTTAAAATTGTGGAAAAAAGAATTGTAGGGGCATGTCGGCGACATGCCCTTGCCGGAAAATAATACACAAATTTAAATGAAACGATGCAGTAGTTTCAGAGCCGAAGCTCAGGTG
>DYRK01000879.1:783-2083 GCA_020718785.1 Desulfatirhabdium butyrativorans
GGGGCGGAGCTATGTCAGGGCGAAATTGACAATCGAGTTTCATCATCTTGTTCAAGTGGAAAAAAGAATTGTAGGGGCATGTCGGCGACATGCCCTTGCCGGAGATTAATACACAAATTTAAATGAAACGATGCAGTAGTTTCAGAGCCGAAGCTCAGGTGAACTTTGAAGCAAATCAGCCTGTGTAATTCAAGGGGCGGAGCTATGTCAGGGCGAAATTGACAATCGAGTTTCATCATCTTGTTCAAAAGGCAGCCGGGTCTGTATTTATGAATAAATCAGAAATTCAAAAATTGCTGAAACCCATTATATGGGATTACAACCTTGATCCTTACGATCTGTTCGAACTTGTCGTCGGAACAAAAAAACAGGCAGGAAGTTTTACTCCTGAGACCGCTTTGGTTCGTATGCTGGAGCGGCTTTCATGGTATGATCTTGTCAATCTTTTCGGGATTGAAGCACTGACGCATCTCATCACACCCGAAATCATCTCCAGGCTGCGGTTGAGGGAATTGCAGGAGAAATATGAATTTGTACGCAAAGTATTACAGGGAGAAACTGTATCCTTTTCAGGATGGAGTCCTGAATATCGTGAAAAAATCAGGCACACCCTTTTATCTGACCGGTGGTACCGCACTCAGCCGGGGATATTTTGATCACAGATATTCGGATGACCTTGATCTTTTTGTAAATCAGGATGATGATTATGCCCATCATGTTCAGACTCTGTTCAGACAGTTTGAATCTGCCCAGAGAAAAGGATTATTTTCAATTGATTATAACAGATTGCAGAAATATGAGCATTACACTCAGTTTCTTCTGTTTCAATTATCGGGACATGAAAAGATTGAATTGAAAATTGACCTTGTCAATGACATAGCGTCTCATTACGGAGGGTTAGAACATCATCCTGTGCTCGGCTCAATTGACAGCGTTGAGAATATTTTATCGAACAAATTGTCGGCGGTATTCCGATATGAGGCAAAAGATATTGTTGATATCTGGGTGATTGCAAAAAATAAAAAGTTTGAGTGGATATCTGTTGTTCAGGAAGCAAAAACCAAAGAAGCAGGGACCGATCCGATTGTTATTTTCAATATTTTGAAATCATTTCCGACAGATGCTCTTTCCGCTGTCAAATGGGCAATTCCGGTTGATTTCGGAATGTTCAAAAAAGATACAGATCAGATTGCAGAAGATATTCTGAGAGGAAACAGAAATAGTCTGTCCCGTCAGCAGGTAGAAAATACCGCCTGCTGAATACTCCCTCCGCCCCATTGACTGATCTTTGTAAAGCAGG
>DYRK01000176.1:0-3594 GCA_020718785.1 Desulfatirhabdium butyrativorans
ACAGGATGCCGGCAACTGCTCCGACGGGAAGCGATACTTGCCGGCGGTTCATCAGGCGGCGTGATTTCGGCGATTGAAAGAAAAGCGCATGAAATACCGGCAGGCGCAACCTGTGTGGCTATTTTCCCGGACAGCGGCGAACGGTATATGGACACGGTTTACTCTGACGAGTGGGTAGCAGAGCATTTCGGCGATGTATTTCACCTCTGGGAAAATGAATGAGCGGTCAGAGGTAAGGGACAGAGGGGGCAAAGCCACCTCTTACCCCTCACCTCTTACCACTGAAATTAAGGATTTATAATTATGAGAGATGACGATATTCTTCTTCTGAACGGGAATGAAATTGTAGAGATATTCAAAGGACGGGAAAGAGACATTATGAATGCGGTAAAAGCCGCGTATCAGACTCATGCAAAAGGAGACAGCGCGTTGCCGCATTCCACTTTCCTGCGTTTCCCGGACAAAGAACGAGACCGGATTATTGCTCTGCCCGCATATCTCGGCGGCGGATTCCGAACCGCAGGGATTAAATGGATATCTTCTTTTCCGGGAAATCTGGAAAAAGATATGGAACGGGCATCCGCGGTTCTCATACTTAACTCATTGGAAAACGGGCGTCCCAAAGCGATGATGGAAAGTTCCGTTGTCAGTTCGAGCCGCACCGCAGCCAGTGCAGCACTCGCGGCTGACTGCTTGCAGGGCAGTCAGCCCCTGCACAGCGTCGGACTGATAGGCTGCGGTCTGATTAATTATGAGACATTCCGATTCCTCTTTGTCTCACGCCCGGAAATTGAAAATGTCTTTATCTATGATTTAAGCGCGGAAAGGGCAGAGCAGTTCCGGCGGAAATGTCAGCAGTTATCTGATAAGTTAAATATTACTATTGCCGAATCGCCCGATGCCGTATTCCAAAAGGCTTCTGTAACAGCATTTGCGACAACAGCAGTCAAACCGCATATATTCGATATTTCCACGTGTGGTCCCGACAGTATTATTCTGCATACCTCATTGCGGGATTTGTCGCCGGAAATTATTCTCTCGGCAGACAATATTGCAGACGATATAGACCATATCTGTAAGGCGCAGACTTCGGTTCATCTCGCGGAGCAGCAGGCAGGGCATCGCCATTTTATCCGATGCTCAATCGGAGATATTTTCAACGGAGACGCGCCGCCGCGACAGGGCAATAAAATTGCGATATTCAGCCCCTTCGGGCTGGGAATACTCGATTTGGCGGTAGGCGATCTTGCCTGCACGCTGGCTGCGGAGAAAAACTGCGGAACCGTTATTCAGTCATTCTTCCCGGTTCCTTGGACACAGCGTTAAAAATGAGGTGAGAGGTGAGAGGTGAGAGGTAAGGGGTCAGGGGGTTATAGAAGAGCCTCTGACCTCTTACCCCGAACCTCTTACCTTAAAGAAATCAGAAAGGATGCCGAAGATGTCTCAGGGGCAGAATAAATTGAGAGAAACTGTTTTTTCAGAGTTGAGCGAGATTATCAAAAGCGTTTCCGGTATTGATACCGCTCAGATAAATACCGATGCCCATTTTCTTGAACTGGGTCTTGACTCTCTGATGCTGGTACGAATCAATCAGAGGATTCAGAAGCATTTTGGAATCGAGATGTCAATGCTTCAATTCTATGAAGATACGGATACGATCAATAAGATAGCAGACTATATTACGGGGTTCGGGGTTCGGGGTTCGGGGTCAGAGGCGAGTCATGAGAGAACTGAAATAAGTCATCAGGAGACAATAGAGACAGGTCGTCAGGAGACAGAAGTATCGTCTGCTGTACCTCTCACCCCGAACCCCGTACCGCTTACCTCTCTTGAAACAATCATGTTTCAGCAGATGCAGGCAATGTCTCAATTGATGTCTCAGCAATTGGAGATATTGAGGAGGGGTCAGGGGTCAGAGGTCAGGGGTCAGAGGTCAGGGGCATTGAAAAAGGTGCAGGGGGAGGAGGCGGAGAATCGCCTCTCACCCCGAACCCCCAACCGCTTACCTGCCAACGTCAACTTGCGGGGTATGAAGCTTGAACCGGATGTCTTGATGCCTCGGCAGCAGGAGTTTATTAAAAAATTTATCGAGCGTTATGCTGCTCGTTCAAAGAAGTCAAGAGAAGTCGTTCAGAAATACCGCCCTTTTTTCTCGGACTGGATCAACTCGCTGGGCTTCAGGCTGACACTCAAAGAAGTCATGTATCCGGTGGTGGGTCCTCGTTCCGAAGGCTCGAAATTCTGGGATGTTGACGGAAACGAGTATATAGACATTGCCATCGGATACGGCGTGAGTTTTTTCGGAAACCGTCCGGCATTTATCGTGAAAGCGATTGAAGAACAACTACGGGAGGGATTTGAACTCGGTCCCCAGTCTCATTTGGCAGGTGAAGCAGCAAAACTAATCTGCGAACTGACCGGCGCGGAGCGGGCGGCATTCTGCAACACCGGCTCAGAGGCGGTCATGTTTGCCATCCGCATGGCACGGGCTTTTACAAAACGGAATAAGGTAGTTTTATTTTCCGGCGCGTATCACGGAAATTCAGACGGCGTTCTGGCAGCTCAGGGAGAAGAGGGAACAAGCGTTCCCGCGGCTCCCGGCACGACTCAGGGAGCAATACAAGATGTCTTAGTTCTGAATTACGGTGTCCCCGAATCGCTTCAAATCATCAAATCTCATGCCCATGAACTGGCGGCAGTTCTCGTAGAACCGGTTCAGAGCCGGAGACCCGGATTTCAGCCCAAAGAATTTCTGCATGACTTGAGAGAACTGACGCTTAAAGAGAATATTGTCCTTATTTTTGACGAAATGATCACGGGATTCCGCATTCATCCGGGCGGTGCGCAGGCGTGGTTCGGCGTAAAAGCGGATTTGGCGACCTACGGCAAGATAGTCGCGGGCGGAATGCCGGTAGGCGTAGTTGCAGGAAAAGCCCAATATATGAACGTGATAGACGGCGGTATGTGGCAGTTCGGGGATAACTCACATCCTCAAGGAGACATGATCTTTTTTGCAGGCACGTTCTGCAAACATCCGCTGACAATGGCGGCTGCCAAAGCCGCACTCACATATCTGAAGGAACAGGGACCTGAACTTCAGCAGCGTCTAAACGAGCGCACCGCATATTTTGTCCGAACTCTGAATCAATTTTTTGAAGAAGAAAATGTGGCAATCCGTATGGAACATTTCGGCTCGCTGTTCCGCTTTGAATCTTTCGGCAAATATCATCAATTGCTGCAACCCATAGAGATGGATATTTTCTTTTATCTTCTATTAGAAAAAGGTATCTATACTTGGGAAAAACGGGTTTCTTTTTTCTCAACAGCACATACGGATGAAGATATTGCATACATTATCGAAAAGGTAAAAGAAGCAATTTACGAGATGCGGGAAGGCGGCTTTACAATTGAAGGCAGTCAAACTAAGAAAGAAGTAAATGTTGTCAATCCGGTAAGCTATCCGATAACTGAGGCGCAGAAGCAGTTGTGGTTTCTCTGTCGTCTTAACGAGAATGCTATTCCGGCATATATCGAATCGTTAGCTCTGAAATTGAGCGGTCCTTTGAAGGTAGAACTTTTCCGAAAAGCGGTTCA
>DYRK01000176.1:3694-10193 GCA_020718785.1 Desulfatirhabdium butyrativorans
ACAGATTATCCGAGACCGAATATCTTTACTTTTAACGGCGCAAGGTATCAGATCAAATGCGATACGAATCTTTATAAACAAATCCGGGAGCTTGGCAAAAAGCGGCGATGCACTCCCTTTATGACCATGATAGCCGCTTATACGGCGATGCTTCACAGAATCACCGGAAACGAAGATGTGCTGATCGGTTTTCCGGGCGCAGGACGATTTTTTGAAGGAAGTGAGCAATTAGCGGGGTACTGCGCTCATTTAGTTCCGTTTTACAGCCATATAAATTTTCACCAGTCCTTTGATGACTATCTTGACCTTGTAAAGCAGACACTGCTGACGGCATATCAACATCAGCAATATCCTTTTTCCAGACTGATCCGCAAGCTGAATTTGCCGCAGGATATGAGCCGGGGTTCTGCGATTTCCTTCGAGTTTAATTTGGATCGCTTTACCCGTTTTCCTGAAATGCCCGGTCTGCGAATTGAGCAGTTTGATTTACCCATAAATTATGCAAAATATGATTTGATTTTAGATGTGCTTGAAATCGGCGACGAGCTTTATCTCAAGTTTGAATACGCAACAGATTTGTTCAGTGAAAACAGGATAAAACGACTCGCGGAGCATTATCTCATGCTGCTGAAAGAAATTGCTGCTGATTCTGCCCGTCCTGTAGGCAAACTTTCGCTTCTGACAGAAGCAGAACGTCGGCAAATCCTTGCAGAATGGAATGATACGGCAAGAGACATTCCGAAAGATCAATGCTTTCATGAACTCTTTGAAGAACAGGCTCGACGCACACCGGACCGGACAGCAGCAGTTTTCGGATCAGAAAAGATCAGCTATTATGAGTTGAACTGCCGGGCGAACCGTCTCGCCAGAATATTGACGGAGCATGTAGTAGGAACAGATTTTATCGTGGCTTTGCTTGCCGAGCGCAGTGGCGATTTTCTGACAGCAATGCTCGGCGTATTCAAAGCCGGGGGAGCGTATCTTCCCCTGGATCCGCTTCATCCGGCGCAGCGCATTGCTCAGATATTGAGAGAAAGCAGAACTCGCTTTGTGCTGGCAGAGAAAGCCTTTTTGCCGCTTCTCAGTGAAGCATCTGCATCAATGCCTTTGGAAAAGCGTCCGCAGGTGCTGATTCTCGAAGAATTGTTGAAACAGAAACGCGATGAGGAAAATTTGCCGATTCGCTGCACCCCGGATAATCTGGCTTATGTGATTTATACTTCCGGTTCTACCGGCGTTCCCAAAGGTGCAATGGTTGAGCATAAGGGAATGCTGAATCATCTTTACGCCAAGATTTTCGAGCTTGATCTGAGTGAAAAAGATGTAGTTGCCCAGAACGCGAGCCAGTGTTTTGACATCTCTGTATGGCAGTTTCTTTCCGGATTGCTTGCGGGCGGCAGAACTCATATTTGCAACGATGAAACGGCACATGATCCGGTTTTGCTGCTCGATCAGGTTGTAAACGAAGGCGTTACGATTCTTGAACTCGTGCCGTCATTGCTCAGAATGATCTTGGATGAGATAAACCGCAGAGGGGATGACCGCCCGGATTTGTCAGGGCTTCGTTGGCTGATTCCCACCGGTGAGGCATTACCCCCGAAACTGTGCGGACAATGGCTGAGACATTATCCGAATATTCCTGTGCTGAATGCCTATGGTCCGACCGAGTGTTCCGACGATGTGGCGCATTACCGTATTACTCAGCCTCCGGGACATGAAACGGCAAATATGCCCATCGGCCGCCCGATTATCAATATGCAGCTTTACATACTTGACTCGCGTTTGGAGCCTCTCCCTGTCGGCGTTCCGGGCGAGCTTTATGTAGGCGGCATCGGCGTGGGCAGAGGTTATCTGAACAATCCCGAAAAAACTGCCGAGTCATTCATTTCTAATCCGTTTAGTAATGAATCAGGCGCACGGCTCTACAAAACCGGCGACCTTGCAGTATATCTGGCAGACGGCAACATCGTTTTTCTCGGACGCATAGATCATCAGGTGAAAGTGCGGGGATTCCGCATTGAATTGGGTGAAATCGAAGCAGTACTGCATCAGCATCCGGCAATCCGGGAAACGGTTGTTATAGCTCGGGAAGATCATCCGGGAGATCAGCGGATCGTTGCCTATTTTGTTCCTAAGACTGAAATACAAGCCTTGAATATCGCCGATCTCAGGACTTATCTTGGCGGAAAACTGCCGGATTACATGATTCCGTCTCATTTTGTGACGATGAAGGAATTTCAACTCACATCTAACGGCAAGATTGACCGAAAAGCTCTCCCAAAGCCTGAAGATATGCAGACAGATGCAGTATCAGCATATAAAACGCCCATGAATGCGATTGAAGAAAGGCTTGTACGGGTCTGGGAAAGTGTTCTGAGAAGAGAAAAAATCGGCATTCAGGACAACTACTTCGCTCTGGGCGGCGATTCGATAAAGGCGATTCAGATAGTATCACGACTCAAAGAAGAAAATCTGAAATTGCAGTTGCGGGATATTTTTCTCTTTCCTACAATAGAGGAATCAGCTTCACGCGTGACCGAAATTGACAGAATTATTGAACAGGGTTTGATAACAGGCTCTGTTCCGCTTACGGCGATTCAGTCATGTTTTTTCCGAACTCACGGCAAAGGAAAGAATCACTACAATCAGGCTGTTATTCTTGATTCAAAACAAGGTATTCGGGAAGATGCGGCGAGGGCAGCCCTTGAAAAAATTCAGGAACACCATGACGCCTTACGAATGAAATTCGAGATTGGAACATCCCAAACAGTCGCTTTCAACTGCGGTCTTGACTATCCTTTCAATTTTGACGTTCTTGACTTCAAAGCGAGACAGGATGCTCTCTCGGCTTATGAAATTCATGCGGATAGAGTTCAGGCAAGCATTGATCTTGAAAAGGGTCCGATGATGAAATCCGTCCTGTTCAAACTCCCGGATCGGGACCGATTGCTTATCGTTATTCATCATTTGGTCATGGACGGCGTTTCGTGGCAAATTCTCTTGCAAGATTTTGCTCGTGCCTATCAACAGTATATTGCCGGAAAAGCCGTTCAATTGCCCTTGAAAAGCGATTCATTCAAGCGATGGGCGGAACAGATACAATCGTACTCAAACAGTGAATCGCTCCTGAAGGAAAAGGCATATTGGGAATCTCTTGATGCTTTATCTGTCAAGCCTTTGCCAAAAGACTATGAAACAGGAGATAATCTGTATCGGGACATTAAAACCGCTGATTTCAGCCTCTCGAAAGAAGATACGAACCGGCTGATCCGCAATGTGAATCATGCCTATCATACGAATATAAACGACATTCTGCTCGTATCTCTTCCCCGAGCCATGAAGCGATGGCAGGGTGAAAGCCGCACCGCTATTATGCTGGAAGGTCACGGAAGGGAGCAGTTATTTGAGGATACGGACATCAACCGGACTGTGGGCTGGTTTACCTCGGAATATCCCTTGGTATTAGAGTTGACTTCAAATGATGCAAGCATACAGATAAAGACGATAAAAGAGATGCTTCGCCGGATTCCGAACAAGGGCATCGGCTACGGAATCCTGAAATATCTCACCACAACAGAAGAAGTATCACTTCAACTCTGTCCGCAGATCGCTTTCAATTATCTGGGACAGACGGATGATGAGATAAATGACGGTTTGTTTGAACTGACAGACGTTTCTGACGAGCATTCCATAAGCCCCGAACTGACGAGAAGCTATGATTTTGAAATTGAAGGAATGATTATCCGGGGACAGTTCCGAGTCATCCTTTACTATAACAAACAGCACCATAAGCCTGAAACCGTAAGCGCAATATTGTCGTACTACAATACGGAATTACTGGAAATTATCGCTCATTGCGAAAGCAAATCTGCCGGCGAACTGACGCCTGCGGATCTGACCTATCCGAATCTGAGTCTGAAAGAACTTGACGAAATTCTTGAAAGCGGCGGAATCGGAAAGAATAACCTCAAGGACATCTACCCGCTTTCTCCCATGCAGGAAGGGATGCTCTTTCACAGGCTTTATCAAAGCGAGTCACTCGCCTACTTTGAGCAGTTTTCCTTTTCCATGAGCGGAGATTTGAATGTAAAGCTGTTTGAAGAAAGCTGGAACGAACTGCTGAAACGCTATGATATTCTCAGAACCGTTTTTGTCTATAAAGGAACTGCCCGACCGTTGCAAGTCGTACTAAATCAACGCCGCATTGCTTTTGATTTCAAAGACCTTCGGGCAATGCAGGGAGAAGAATCGGAAGGCTATATCGAGCGGTTTAAACAAAAAGACCGTGAAAAAGGATTTGATCTCAGCAGCGATGTGCTGACGCGGCTGACCGTGTTTCAACTTGGCGAAACTGCTTACAAAGCTGTCTGGAGTTATCATCATATCCTGATGGACGGCTGGTGTCTCGGCATTTTGGTCAGAGAACTCTTAGAATGCTATCAGGCGATTAAAAAAGGACAAAAACCGGTACTAATGCCTGCTGTCCAGTATAGCAATTATATCCGATGGCTTGAAAATGCAGACAAAGAGGCATCAAGAAAATATTGGGCGGATTATCTTGCCGGATACAGCCGACTGGCGACACTGCCGAAAACAGGAGAGAAAATCGGCGGACAAAAGGAGTTGTCAAAAATTGCCGGAAGTCAACTGAGCGAAAACAGCACGAATCTGCTTCAGCAATTTGCCGCAACTCGTCAGGTCACGGTCAACACGGTGATTCAGTCGGTCTGGGGCATTCTGCTGAGTCATTATAACGGTACAGATGATGTAGTATTCGGCGTTGCAGTTTCAGGGCGTCCTGCGGATATTCCGGGCGTTGATGAGATAGTCGGACTATTTCTAAATACAGTGCCGTTGCGGGTTCAGACATACAAGGCGCAGCGATTCGATGAACTCATCAGAAAGGTACAGGCAGATTCTTTGGCAAGTGAAACGTATCATTACTACTCGCTGGCTGAGATACAGACCGCAAGCGAGATAAAACAGGACCTGTCAGATCATGTTTTCATTTTTCAGAACTTTCCGCTTTCAGAAGAACTCTACAATATTCGGAAAGAATTTAAGACAGACTTTTCTATTGATGAATTGGAGATATTCGAGCAGACGAGTTATGATCTTTCCCTTGAAGTCAATCCCGGCAGGCAGATGGGAATTGATCTGCGTTACAATACGCTGATCTTTCGTGAGGAGATGATGAAGCAGATCACAGAACAGCTTATCCAAATAATTGAGTCAGTTATAAATAAGCCGGAGATAACTGTCGGCGAGATTAAAGAAGCTTTGGTGAGCGAAGCAGAAGAACAGGAACAGACGGATTTCTTAAATGCGGCTATGACGATAGATGAGGATTTCTAAGCATGTGCGGAATTACAGGAATTTTTAATCTTTCCGGCGGTCCGGGCATAGACAAAGAGTTGATCGAAGCGATGACAAATACACTTGTGCATCGCGGTCCGGATGACTCGGGGTTTTACAGCGATGATGTGCTGGGATTCGGCTTCAGACGGCTCTCCATCATTGATCTGACTTCCGGAAATCAGCCGATTTACAATGAAGACCGTTCTGTCATTGTTGTCTGCAACGGAGAAATCTTCAACTACAAAGAACTCAGGCAGTTGCTTGAATCCAAAGGACATTGTTTCTATACACACTGCGATATAGAAGTTCTTGTTCATCTGTATGAAGAATACGGCGCAGAATTTCTGAGCAAACTGAACGGGCAGTTCGCCTTTGCCGTCTATGACCGAAAATCGAGAAGCCTTCTGCTTGCCAGAGATCATGTGGGCATTGCGCCGCTTTTCTACACAGTTGCAGACAATGTGTTTATTTTCGGTTCAGAGATAAAAGCGATTCTGAAACACCCGCTGGTGAAGCGGGAAGTTGATTTGACCGCACTGGATCAGATATTCTCTTTTCCGGGCATCGTCAGTCCCCGGACTATGTTCAGGCATATCAGCAGTCTGAAACCGGGTCATTATATCCTGATTCAAAACGGCAAAATTGAAGTAAAAGCATACTGGGACTTGGACTATCCGCATGAGTCGGAAATCGAGGTCGGAAAACCGGAGTCATACTACATTGAGAAATTGGACGAACTGTTTACCCGGTCGGTACAGTATCGCTTGCAGGCAGATGTGCCGGTGGGATTCTACCTGAGCGGCGGCATGGATTCTTCGCTGACCGCATCCGTTATTCGCAAGCTGCATTCGGAAAAACGGCATTCTTTCTCCATCGGCTTCCGACAGGCAGATATAGATGAGAGAAAATATCAGCAATTAATGGCAAATACGGTCGGTTCCGTTCATCATGATGTTGTATTTGACTGGCACGGTATAAGCAATCGCCTGAAGCGAGTCATTTATCATGCGGAAATGCCTTTGAAGGAATCCTACGATACCTGCTCGCTTACACTGTCCGAATTGGTCAGAAATAACGGCATTAAAGTCGTACTAACCGGCGAAGGCTCTGATGAGTTATTTGCGGGCTATGTCGGCTATCG
>DYRK01000880.1 GCA_020718785.1 Desulfatirhabdium butyrativorans
TGGAGCTTGTCGAGACTACCATCAGCGAACATATTTTCAATCAGGGAAAAGCCGAAGGTAAAATCGAAGGTAAAATCGAAGGTATCATCGAGGGGCAGCTTGCTGCTCTGGAAAGCCTTTACCGGCAGGGGATTCTGTCCGAAGAGCAGATGAAACAGATGATTGCGCCCTTGCGGCAGCAGCTGGACGGATCGTCAATCCGCAGGGTAACGCCGGCGGCGTGACCTCTGACGGCTGATGAGACACATTGAGACATATCGGAGAATTAGCAAAAGTGGGTTTCACCCAACCTGCTGAAATTGGAGATTAAAAAATAACCATCAAAAATTTTCAGAGGATCAGACCATGTTCAAAAAAACAGTGCCGATCAGCAAACAGCGGCACGCCAAAAAAAAAATCAGGACTGTTGACCGATTTACCTTTGCCGCGGGTAATTATATTGTATCCTTGCTGACCACCGAATTCATGAAAGCCGCGACTGTGTATCCCATTGTGTTCGTCAATGACGGACTCGAAATCCGCCCCTTTGCACTTCTCGGACTGAAACAGGGGGAAAATCTCTTTGTGGACAGCGAAGGCAGATGGAAATCACATTATGTTCCGGCTATTATCCGGCGATATCCTTTTCTGCTCGGAAGGTCCGAGGACAGTTCCGATCTCATGCTCTGCATTGACGAAGACAGCGAATTTCTGTCCGAAACCGAAGGCGAACCCCTGTTTGATAAAAAAGGCAAACCCGGGCCCATTATCGAGAATGTGAAGAATTATCTGGCCGAACTTCAGCGGTTTAACGAACTGACTGCCTTGTTCAGCAAGGCATTGTCTGAAATGGATTTGCTGATGCCCTTGAAAATGCAGGTCAAAAATACCGGCGGAGACACATTCAACATTGAGGGCGCGTATGCTGTGAACGAGGCAAAACTGAACGGACTGCCGGACGAGGATTTCATTGAATTTCGTAAGCGCGGGGCATTGTCTCTGATTTATGCCCATCTCGTCTCTCTATCTCAGATCGAGCGGCTTGTGCAGATGCAGAGCGAAAGAAAATAATCAACCCGACCGTCATTTCAGACCGGAATCCGGAGTGCTGAAATAAAATTTCAGCACTCCTCCGTTTCTTACTAATAACTGATGTTATGCAGCCGGGCGTAAATCGGGCGGTTATCCTGTCCCGCTTGTCATTCCTGCTTCCGCAGGAATGACAGGTGGCAAGGTGAGTTAATAATTCTCTCCGAGCAGTTCGAAATGAGCTTTCGGATGAGCGCATGCCGGACACATTTCAGGCGCGTCCGCAGCTTCATGGACATAGCCGCAGTTGCGGCAGCGCCATGTCACCTTTTTATCCCGCTTGAATACCCGTCCCGCCTCGATATTGGCAGCAAGATCGCTGTAGCGTTTTTCATGCTGCTTTTCCGCGACCGCTACTTTTTCAAAGACGATTGAGATCGCATCAAATCCCTCTTCACGGGCAGTTTTTGCAAAATCCGGATACATTGCCGTCCATTCATGCTTTTCTCCGGCAGCCGCGGCTTTCAGGTTTTCAAGAGTTGTCCCGACCACGCCGGCAGGAAATGCTCCGGTGATTTCCAAATCCCCGCCTTCAAGAAAGTTGAAGAACCGTTTGGCATGTTCTTTTTCCTGATTGGCAGTTTCCTCAAAAATATCAGCAATTTGGACATAACCATCTTTTTTTGCCTTACTCGCGAAATAGGTGTAACGGTTCCGAGCCTGAGATTCGCCTGCAAATGCGGTCAGAAGATTTTTTTCGGTTTTTGTGCCTTTCACACTTTTTGCCATACTCTTAATTTCCTCCTCATTCCTGTTTTTATGTTTATCAGCAGATTAAATATTCTCACCACTTCAAAAGAGCAGATGCAAATTATAATCTTATACTTTATTAAGAATCGTTCTTAATAATAAGCTTTATTTTTAATAAATCAAGAATATTTTTTTATGAATTCGAGTTTACAAGATTAGGACTTACGAACTTTTCTCGTTTTTCTCGTTTTCTCGTTCCCAAGCCCCTGCTTGGGAACGCACTTGCCGGGGAAGCCCCGGCTTCCCGTGACAGGAGACGGCCG
>DYRK01000881.1 GCA_020718785.1 Desulfatirhabdium butyrativorans
CTACATCAACCCCGATAATACAAGGCTTCTGGCCGTTTCCGATTGCAAAATTGACCTGTTGCACATTCTGAGTCGGTCTTAACCAGACTTTGGCTCTCATATAAGCAGTTTGAATAAGAAAAACTCTGTCCTGTCTGGCTATGAGCATTTCCAATACAGACGGCTGGGCGGGCCGGTCTTCTGCAAAGAAACGCCGGCATTTTTCAATAATCTTGTCTTCAATGGCTTCAATTGGTTCTGTCTGTATATGAATCAGTGCCTGAGTTACAGAATTTACCTCGAAAATGTCGGTAAGAAGGGCATCGCTTACCTCTTTCAGATTCTGTCCGACCTGTTCAGCCGGACCCATCCATCTATCATACAATCTGCGTGCATCTCCTTCCTGATAAAGGCTCGTGATGGTCGCGTAATTTTGTATCTGAGAGAAATATCTCTCTTTGTTCTGAAGTCTTTCTCCCAATATGTCCAGATTGGCAGTAAGCTGGCGGTATCTTGAAAGAAGTCCTGTTCCGCCTGAACTGTCTTCTCCGAGAAAACTGTCAATCCTCTCACATATCTGTTTTCCCCTTTTTGCAACCTGCTTCATAATTCTGGCAAGGAAATAGTTGTAGAGTATTCCGCGCCGGTCTCTGGGAACTAAGAGTTCCATATCCCGTTCAAGGTCCGCTTTCCGGAAAAGAAACTCTCTCTCATGGTCGGCGATGTCCGCTTTTAACTGATCCAGATCATCGCCGTATTTCTTCATTTGTTCATTCCAGCCGCCGATGCTCTGTTCAAAAAAAGGAATATACCGGAAGTTTTCATTTTTTAACAGCTTTTTCAGTTCGCCGAGCAGGGAAAGGCTGTAAGAAATTCCGCAACGGGGATCATTTGCGAACTGATCCGCATTCGTCTGAATCCCCCTTTCCAAGTTTTCAAGATAATTGTTCATATTCAACTGAATCAGGCGGATATCCGTTCCCCATTCATCGGGGTTGTCGCTGTCAGCCCTTGCCATCAACTGTTCCCACTGATCCAGACTGTTCTGAAGTGCGGCCGCTTTCCGCCCATCGGATGCCGATTCTGTATTCCTGCGAATCTCAAGCGATTTGTTCCATATATAGGCTTGAAAAGTTTCTCCCGCTTCTCTGTTGTACATGAGCAGAGCATCTTCTATATCGCTTCTGTCAATCATGCCGCCTCCGTCTCTCCGGGCGTACTGTCCCTGAACAAACTGAATATCCGGATGAATCAGAAAAGCGGTGAACAGCACATCTAAAGGATCGTCCACAGCATTCCGCTGCCACAGATCAAGGATATTCCCGGCAAGCATGCACGCGCAGGCCCGGTGAACCCTTTCGGTAGGGAAATAAATCGAACTGAGTCCGAATGAACAGAAGCGGGTGGTATAACTGTCTCCTTTTACACTTCCCTGTCCCCCCTGTACATTGATACCGGCCGCATCCCAGTAATTGTGGATGTATGCATTGTCAATAAAGTTTTTGAGATTCACACGGATGGCCCGTTTCATGCCTGCAAAATCGGCGTGAGAAAAATCCTGAAACACAATTTCAGCCACCATCTGATACATGGAAAATTCTTGTCCTGCACTCCCGATAGCCTGGGCTTCCTCATTTTCTCCCTCCATCAGATAAGTGTAGTCAAAAGGAGGAGGAAGTATTCGTCTTATCTGCTGATTTGTCCA
Organism: Desulfatirhabdium butyrativorans; assembly: GCA_020718785.1. GTDB lineage: Bacteria > Desulfobacterota > Desulfobacteria > Desulfobacterales > DYRK01 > DYRK01. The sequence continues at coordinate 1,685 of DYRK01000881.1, forward strand.
GTTTCCAGTAAAGGAATGTCCGAAAGAGTAATGGTTCAGTTCTTTCAGAGCCGCATAGCCGTTGGCATACATACGGTTTGCAGCGGCATAGCCTGAAAAAAAGGACGGCAAAAAGAAAATTCCCACTCTTGTTGAGTTAGGAAACATGGCTTTGACTAAAAAGCCCGTATCCAGAAATGTGCCGCTGCCTGTGCCGCCTGCCAGAGAAGCAACCACATAAATATTCAGGATAGTGGGATCAAACATAAATCCGAGTGGAGCAACAATGCCGGCGACATTCGGACTTCCGAGTGTTGCTACTGTGGTTTGGAGTGCTGTTTGGATGTTGTTGTATTTATGATAAAATCCGAGCCTGCTTAACATGCGAATCTGTCCCGCACCTTCTCCCCGATCTCC
>DYRK01000882.1 GCA_020718785.1 Desulfatirhabdium butyrativorans
GTCAGACAGAAATGTCTGACCCACCGAATCTTATAAATCATAATGGTCGGTCGCCAGATCGAAAACGCCCCCGGCCGCTCCCCGCGGATTGACGGTCTATTTTAACCTTTGGCGCCGGAAATGCTCGCTTGGGATTTGTCAATCCCAAGCGAGCATTTCCGAGTCTTTCGGGAAAACTTTTCGATCTGCTGACACTGTGAAGTTAATGTGAAGTTAAAATGAATAAGAAATCCTGCCGGTAAATGTCCTTCCCGCATGAGGCATATCATTTTCCAATGCGTTGAACGATAAGGGGCTTCTGTGGTCCGCATTGAATAAGTTGAACCCGCTGATCTGCAGTTCCATCCCTTTGAAAAAATTCCTGAATGTGAGCGAGGCATTGACCAGAGTTTGCGCTTTTAACGGTTTCCTCTGATCCAATTTCTCTCCATACCCGATCTCTTCACCGCTACGCCTTCTTTTCCCCGTATAATTCACGGAAAAATCGGCAATGACATGCTCGTTGAAAAAGTCGTAATTCACGCCGAGATTTCCGTAATTTCGGGGAATACCTCCGGGATTGAAATCTTCCTGATGTTCCGTTGTCCCCATGATTTGTGCATTGGTTGTATCTTTTACGTCCTGCCATGTGAAGTTAAGAAAGACATATCTGTATTTTCCGAAAGATGCTTTCAGCTCGGCTTCCATGCCGTAAGACTGCATTTCGCCTATATTCACAAGACTCGTGCTGTCTCCTTTAGGGTACCAGGTGATCAGATCGCCGGCTTCGGTTTGAAAAAAACCGATATCTGCGCTGATATTCGGAGTAAAATGATATCCGACAAGACATTCTGCCGTGGAAATCTTTTCCGGCTTCAGAGCCTTTTTCTGCTGTTCTTCTGCATTTCCCTCAAAGTACAGTTCCGAAAAATCGGGAGCGCGGAATGCCTCGCCGTAAAGGGCTTTGAACCAGAGTTTTTTTGTGGGCGCATAGACAATTCCCAGACGGGGGTTAGTTGATGAGCCGATATCGTCATAATGGTCATATCTCCCTCCCAGAGTCAGAGACAGGTTTTCCACGCCTCTGCTCAGAGAAAAAATCTGTTTCAGATCGAAAATACTCTGTGCATAAACAGCAAAAGCCTTCCGGTCTTTTTCTGTGACCCCGCTTCCTTTCTCAGACAGATCTGTGATGCTGCCGGTGAGATATTGAAAGGGCGGAAAAGGTTCATAAACGATTCCTCCGAGTTCAATCGGCTGTCCGGTGTTGTTATAGTTCGCATACCGTCTGATATCGTAATGTCTGACATATTCATAAGAGATGCCTCCTGTCAATTGTATGCCGGAAAATATCTCGTTGTCAGCGGTAAGTTCCGCTCCGGTGGCGGCATGGCGGCTGGCGATTCCGTCGTAAACGCCCTCATCCGCGGGAAAGCCTTCATACATACCCGGCAGGTGTGCGGTCTGTTCCGGAAATATTTCGCCCATCATCTTTACATCTGCCCGATCATGATAGAGTTTGATTCCCAGATGCACTTTGTCCGATATATTCAGGCTGTAACCTGCCTCTCCGTAACCGTACCATGTTTCTATACTATTTTCATCTGTCAATGTGTAATAAGATCCCGCTGGATAATCGGGGTCCGATCTGCTGAAAAAGCCGGAAAAATAAAAGTCTTTGTAGCGGATATCGGTCTGCACGGCATAATGTCTGTCTTTATTGTTCAACTTTCCGGGGGCATTGCTGTACTCGGGTCCGAAGAATTGTGCTGCAAAATCCGATTCGACAGTTCCCTCATAGCCCTCTGTGCTGTAATAATCCGCGTAGAGATAGATTTTCAAATCATCTTTTTTATAAGATAAGCTGCTGTAAGGTTTCAGTGTAGTATCGCTTCCGACTTCCACAGACAGTTCCGAAGGCTTGTCTCCGCCCTGTTCGGTAATGATATTGATCACTCCCAGAAAGGCATCCGTGCCGTACAAAGCGGATCCGGGTCCCCGGATGATTTCGATTTTTCTGATATTGGCAATCGGCAGCGCGTCAAAATGCGGTCCGAAGGCTCCCCAATAGAAATCTTTGAGGCTGTGTCCGTTCAGCAT
>DYRK01000883.1 GCA_020718785.1 Desulfatirhabdium butyrativorans
GCCCTGACGGGCTATGCTGGTATCAAGACGCTCCGTTGGAGCTGGAAATTGAGTGTGCTACTGGCGGGATGCTCTGTCGTCACCCTCCCTATGGTATCAAGACGCTCCGTTGGAGCTGGAAATTGAGTGGGTGGAACTACTCGCATCTGCGGAATCTGGGCTGGTATAGGGGCGCACCGTTGGTGCTGGAAATCCCTCATGGTTCGGCCGGCGCACGATCTTTATTTCCTTGGTTGCCCTCTGTTATCAAATCCCTCGATCTGGGCTTGCCGGAGTTTATCTCATTTCCTCTTAGGGAAGCGGAAAATGCTGTTATCCTGAATCCGTGAGATAAATGCAAAGAACCTGAATCCGTGAGATAAATGCAAAGAAGCTCTGTAAGGCATTGGAGCGAAAGGGGTTGGAAAAAACCAAGGAATACCCTTGGGTCTTTTGCGTGTTTTTTCCAAGCCTTTGCAGCCCAATTGATTACAGAGATTCACAGCAGTTATCTCACTGATTCAGGACCATATTAAAAAACGCTTTTTCGTCCCCATAATCCAAGGCAAGCGACCACGGATTCGGCGTGCTGTTCCCGTCTTCGTCATCCTTGATCACTTTGCCATTAAATTTGAAAGTCCCCGCCGCTTTCTGCCGCCGTGTCGCATCAGGATCGCCGCAGACCGCCGCCATCCGCGCTTCCCACACCTGCATCACTTTGGCGTTTGGGTTCTGCTCGAGCACTTTTTTTGCAAACGCCCATCCTCTCGGGTAATCCCCTGTGATGCGGCACAGTTTAATGTATTCGTCCCAATATCCGTTTTGATTCCCCGTTGGTTTGGCGGTAAATGCGAGATCCCAAGCGTCCAAGGCTTCCGGATACCGCGCCAGATTCGCAAAGGCTCGGCCCAATTTTTCATGTTGAAAAAGGGAGGGTTGATTGCCGCTCAACTGCACGGTTTCTTGCAAAACGGGGATCGCTTCTTCGTAATACCCCGTCGCGACGAGTTCCGTTCCAAGCCCCCCCAAACTCCACGGCGCCCGTTCCATCGAAACCGCCATTTCCCGATAATAGATCGCGAGATCGTGGCAATCCAGTTCATCCAAAAGGTTTGCCAAAGTCTGGTGGACCAATGCCGGCCCATTTCCCGGGAGCATTTCTTTCAAAAGCTTCTCGTAATGCTGCACCCCGCTATTGCAAATGCGCACCCTTTCCGGGTAAGAAATACTGTTGCTATAAGGGCCATTGCCGGTCAGAGAACGGGACATTATGCCTGTCAGCCAGAGAACGGGCACCGATTTCGGATTCTGCTCTGCCAGCGTCAACAACGCATTGTAAAAATGAAACGCCGTCGGCTTGTTTGCCGCGCAATCGATCCCGATGATGGCTGCCGCCGTCCGCCCTTCCAGCGAATTTGGATCCAGCCCCAAAACGATTCCGAAGCAGACGGAAGCCCGCTCCACCTGAAAACGGCTCCGCTCCAGCACCCCCTGCCAAAAAAAGGTTTGCACGAATGCCTCTTTGGCGATTTGCCCTTTTTGCTTATTCCGAAACCCTTCGAGCCGGGATTGCACGATGTCCTCCGCATCTGTCTGTTTCCCCGCTGCCAATGCTCGGATAACCGAGGCCTCCCACGCTTTTCCTATCACTTCAGGAACCGTAGGATTGGCGACCGCAGGCTTTGCTCCCGCTTCCATAATGAAGCCGCAAAATAAAATGAAAACAAAAAACGGTATCGCGCGGTGGGGTGTGTTGCAGAAAAAACAGCAAGAAATTTTTGAGTTCATGACAAAGGGAAGACTCTGGGGATTTTAAGCGCAAAGTTCAACCGAAAAGGGGTGGATGAAACGGCTTACACAGATTGCAGAAGGCAGAAGTTAGAAGGCAGAAGGCAGAAGGCAGAAGTTAGAAGGCAGAAGGCAGATTGCAGAATGGGGGGGAGCGGAGGGTAGAAGGATGAAAGCTGAAACTTGAAGGCTGAAGGGGAGGAAAGTGGTCGGCGGAGCGAAATCGAATTTCGAGAAAAATGTAGCACAGCCGTCTCGGCTGTGGGGGAGGGGGAATTGCAGAAGGCAGAAGGCAGATTGCAGAATGGGGG
>DYRK01000884.1 GCA_020718785.1 Desulfatirhabdium butyrativorans
GGAAGCCGGGGCTTCCCCGGCAAGTGCGTTCCCAAGCCGGGGCTTGGGAACGAGGGCGGCTTCGTAACGGAATCAGGAGGAATGTATGATGAACGGAGTTATGCGGGCAGCGGTGACGTTATTTTTCATATTGATAACAGTTGCCCAGGGAAATGCGGTTACACTGAAAATCGCCACATTGTCGCCGGAGGGTTCTATGTGGATGGAAAAGATGCGCGCCGGCGCTGACGAGGTCGCAAAAAAAACAGATAAGCGGGTGGAGATAAAATATTATCCTGGCGGCGTCATGGGAGATGACAAAGCTGTGCTGCGTAAAATCCGCATCGGACAGTTGCAGGGCGGCGCGGTGGTATCCGGCAGCATGTCGCAGTTTTTTCCGGACAGTCAGATTTATACCTCGCTTCCGCTGAAATTCAAATCTTTTGAAGAAATTGATTCTGTCCGCAGACAGATAGACCCGATGATTATCGAGGGATTTGAAAAAAACGGATTTGTGGTATTCGGATTGGCCGGGGGCGGTTTTGCCTATATCCTGTCCCAGGCGGCGATACGCACCGTGGAGGATCTGCGTAAACAGAAAGTCTGGGTTCCGGATAATGATCCCATATCACTCGATGCGGTCAAAGCCTTTGATATAACGCCTATTCCTCTGTCCATTGCCGATGTCCGGGCAGGATTGCAGACCGGACTGATCAATACGGTCGCAACACCGCCGGTCGGGGCATTGGCTCTGCAATGGCATACTCAGGTCAAATATCTCATGGATGTGCCGTTTTTATACATCTATGCTCTGCTGGCTGTGGATCAGAAAGCATTTTCAAAACTTCCGGCAGGAGATCAGTCCGTTATGCGTGAAGTCATGGGACGGGTGTTTGTGGAAATTGACCGGCAGAACCGCGAAGACAATGTGAAATCGCTGGATGCCCTTCGTAAACAGGGAATCGAATTTATCAGACCGCCGGATGATGCCATGAAGGAATGGTATCAGAAATCTGCCGATGTCCGCAGCCGCCTGCTTGAAGACGGCAAATTATCCCGCAATATGCTGGACACGCTGGACAGGATTCTTGAGGAATATCGTACCGGAAAGACAAATTGACTCCGGATAGGAGTTACGCAGTCGGGAAAAAAAATCCGCTGGGTCAGACATTTCTGTCTGACCCCGTAAAGTCGGGTTTTTTACGGCAGAACAGGCATTCCTGCCTGTTCATGATGCGGGTCAGACAGAAATGTCTGACCACCTCTGCTTGAAACATCGCAGGTGGAAATTGACCGGCAGAACCGCGAAGACAATGTGAAATCGCTGGATGCCCTTCGTAAACAGGGAATCGAATTTATCAGACCGCCGGATGATGCCATGAAGGAATGGTATCAGAAATCTGCCGATGTCCGCAGCCGCCTGCTTGAAGACGGCAAATTATCCCGCAATATGCTGGACACGCTGGACAGGATTCTTGAGGAATATCGTACCGGAAAGACAAATTGACTCCGGATAGGAGTTACGCAGTCGGGAAAAAAAATCCGCTGGGTCAGACATTTCTGTCTGACCCCGTAAAGTCGGGTTTTTTACGGCAGAACAGGCATTCCTGCCTGTTCATGATGCGGGTCAGACAGAAATGTCTGACCCACCTCTGCTTGAAACATCGCAGGGTGGGTGAAGCGCAGCGAAACCCACCGAAACATAGTCCGCGGCGGCGGGTTACGCTGCGCTTCACCCGCCCTGCGAATATCTGCATTAACCAAAAAGTTTCAAGTAAGGGAATATATACTGCCCCTCGGCATAATCTGCGCTTTTAAAATCCGCCGTAAAACGGTTTGCAAAATCGTTTTACAGAAGCGCAAATTATTACGGTGGCAAGAATATTTCATTATGGTTGGTTGCTTACAATAAGGAGGAGTTATGAAAACCTCATTTTTGTCTGTGCTTTTCAAGCAAATGAGTCTGATTATGTTTGTGCTGGGCATTTTTTCCAGCACCTGCCATGCGATTTCACCTTATCCTGTCGGTTCCCCTGTCCTGACTGATATCTGGACAGACCCGGTCAACGGCAATGACAGCAATACCGGTTCCGAAAGAT
>DYRK01000177.1:0-7609 GCA_020718785.1 Desulfatirhabdium butyrativorans
CCGCGTGCGGTCAGCAGTCCGTCCGCCGCGTGAATTTCCCGAATATCATCGGGAACCGTATCTCCTCTGAGCAGAATCAGCGAGGTTCCCGGCTCCTGTTCGCGCCATTGGCTGATTTCTTCGAGACTGAAAACTGCTCTTCCGCTCATGGCTCCGCCGCTCACGCCGATCCCGTGACCCAGCAGTTTCAGATTATCTGTTTTCTCAAAGTCAAAGGTCAGAACTTTTCTCCGCCTTCGGATGGTCATATCCCGGCTTTGGAGAAGATACAAATCCTTTGCAGACGGGCTTTCAAAAGTAAATTCTATTTCCTGAGGACTCCAGCCTCTTTTATAAACCAGTTCATTTGCCCATTCATTCAGAGCCGCGTATATCTGCGGAAAATGGGATTCAAGAGTGACATCGGTATCCCGCATTTCAATATCCTGCTGAATAATGGAAATGGGCATTGTATTCACCAGCCCCGCGACCACATCTTCTCCCTGATTTCCCAGCGTAAAATCTCCCCAGAGCCTCAGACTGTCCCCTGACCATCGCGGATTATGCGTAAAAAACACGCCGGTTCCGGAGTTGCGCGAAATGTTCCCGAAGACCATGGACTGAACCGTGACCGCGGTTCCCCAGTCATCTGATATTCCCATGATTCTGCGATAAGTCCCGGCTTTGGGCGATTCCCATGAATCAAATACTTTGCGGATGGTCATCAGAAGCTGCCCGAATGGTTCATCAACAATAGCAATTCCCGAATCCTGTATCAGTTGTTTATATGCCAGAGCCACATCTTTCATCTGCGCGGGGCTGAAATCCTTTTTATACGGAATGCCCAGCCGTCTTTTGAATTCGCCGATCACCGCGTCGAAATCATCTCTTTTCAGACCGAAAGCCATGCCGTAACATTGCAGGAACCTGCGCCAGCTGTCGAATGCAAACCAGGGATTGCCGGTCTTTGCCGCGAGTCCTTCGGTGATCTTCCCGTTGATTCCCACATCTAAAAAAGTATCCATCATGCCGGGCTGGGAAATGGATGAGCCGCTTCTCACAGAAAGCAGCATGGGATTGCCCGGATCACCGAAAATTCTGCCGGTCTCTTTTTCCATTGCAAGAATATGCTGTTTCACCTGCTCCCTGAAATTCTCCGCCGCGGGCGGATAGCTCTCGATCATTTCCCTGAAACGGAATACTTCGGTGGTGATGATAAAACCGGGGGGAACAGACAATCCGTAACTTCTCAGTTTTACAAGATTATAGCCTTTGTTTCCCAGATAAATTATGCCGGTGTTGTCTGCCGCTGCCTGTCCGATGGAGACCATGGCGCTTTGAGGATCATAGATCAGAAGCTGCTGAAGATGATCTTTATGCAGCTTTTCTGCCTGATGAAACAGGGTGTTGAGAATCCGCGTCAGAAAAACATCCAATTGCTGAAGTCCAAGAGACATGGCTATTTTTTCCCGGCAGAATATCTCCGAGATTCTGTGCTGCCCGCTGTCATTTATGACTCCGGAACATGCCGGATTGTCTTCTTTGCGTGAGCCGTATCTTTCCGAAATCTCGCTGATCGGAATACGCGAAAGAATCCGCGTCAGATTTTCTTCATGCACATTGTTGAAATTATCGGCAATAATATTTTTTACGGCCTGGGCAAAGCCTCTGAACACATCGAGGCACTGGGTAAAGGTAAATCCCCGGAGTTCTACGGCATGTGCCAGAAAATCAAGCTGACGCTCAATCTCCACAGTTGAAATACCTTCCAGTTTCAATGCTTTGCTGAACAGGCGGAGCCGCGAATAAATCTGATAGAAGGTGGCTTTGGTAATCAGGGAAAGATCAATTTTTTCAATGAGCTGATCAAAAAGAGCATTCACAAGAGCCTCTAACCGGAACATCAGCCCCAGGGCGTCGAATTTTGTTTCATGGTAGCTGCCGTACATGGAAGGGATATCTACGGTAAAATGTCTTTTCTTATAGATATCTTCTCTGGTTTCATAAGACTGCTGAGACAGAACCAGTTCTTTCAAAGATTCGAGATAATTGAGCAGCCGGATGATTTTCCGCTTGAGGCTCCCGTTGCTTTCCGTGCTTTCGGTCAGAGCGGTTTTCAATTTGCCGATGTCCGGAAAATCTTCGGATTTCAGCAGAGACAGATATTTTTCCATTTCCGCGCCGATTCCGGAATAGCCGGCAAAATCATATTTCTGCCGAAGCAGTTTATATAAAGCAACCGCCAGTTCCACCCTTTCGATATCCTCGCTCTCTATCCGCTCCGAGAGGAGAGCCAGCGTCAGGTTCTGAGATTCCGGATCAAAGGGCCGTGAAACCTCTTCAAGACAGGTTTTCAGTCTTGCCGGTTTCAGGGTCAGGAAGTCTTCCGGAACCTTGATTCCCCTTTTCACAAGATAGGCGGTAACCGCGTGAACCCCGTCAAAATAATCCCCCTGCGCCTCGATACGCTCATAGATATTCGGCGGCACAAAGGGTTCGAGAGATTTTTTTTCTCCGGTAGCCCAGAAACGGAAAACTGCTTCTATAAAGCCGATGGTCCGGCTGCTGCTTTCCACATGAACCTGTTTCCGCAGAAAGTGGATGAGAATATCTTTGCGAAGGGTGAGTTCGTCAATCTTTGTGGAAATATCGCGCAGTTCGCCTTCCGCGCCGATGTCGTTGAAATACACAGGGAAAAGTTTTGCCAACTGTCTGACCAGATTATACACCGGCTCTATATTGCTGTTGAGCAGCCGGGTGATATCCCGCGGGAAAAGGTCCGTATCTTTGATAAAAACGCCGCAGAGGGAAAGATGGATAATCAGATATGAAAGCAGGCGGGTGGAATATTTGGGATTGAGTTCGATGAGGGCAAGCCATGTCCTGACATTCTGGAGATGCGCGCTGTTGACCTGCACCTGCCAGTCGTTTCCCACCCCGCGGATCATAGGAGCCTGAAAGCCCAGATCAATGACAGAATCAATAAAAAGGGTGATGAGATCGCTTTCATCGGTTTCATATACGCCTTTTCCCATATTCAGGACACAGTTCAGGGCAGTTGCCGGAAAATCGCCGATTCTCGCTTTCAGGATGGAAAATGTTTTTCGGATGATTCTTTCGATATTCAGGGAACTTTCACGGCTGATGAGCAGGCTCAGAGTCCGGTTGATATCCCTTAATGCTTCCTCGTGTATCATGGAAAGCCCGGCAGTGTTCATAATATGAAACAGAAATATGACTTTCCAGCCTTTGCCCTGTCCGTTTTCATTGCCGGCTTCGGACAGTTTCCGCGGAATCTCCCGATAAATTTCTGCAAAATGATTGTATCCCTGAAGCGATATCAGGCGGGAAGTCAGGAGCGATGACCGGAAATCCGCAGAAGCTTCAATCCTGTCCAATTCCGCAGCCTGCCCGCGGATATCTTCGTGACTTATTTCTTTGAAAAATCCGCTCAGGCTTTCCGGACAGCCGCTTTCTTCGGTTTCTTTCTGAAACCATATCCAGGGGTCTTCTTCGTTCAGCCAATAGGTATATGTATGACGGAAATATTTTATCAGCAGCAGATTGGTTTCCGTGAAATCAAAGCAGAACACCGGATCACGTTCAGTCCTTTTTTTCACGGTGTCGGAAAGAAGTTCGGCTATTTTTGTGATCTGATAGAAACTTTTTACAAAGAAAAAGAAATCGTCATTCTCAAAATCTCCGATGCAATGAAATGCGTTCTCTATTACCGGCAGGAATTTGTCCATGTCCGTGTCAGATTCTCTGATAATTTTCTGGATAAACAGAAGCAGGTTGTCACAGGCATCGGCTTTGACCTCCGGGTCTGCCGCGGACCGGACAGCCTCGGCAAAGGTCTTTACAAAAAGTTCCGCAGCCTCGCTTCCTCTGGGATGATCTTTGAGAAGATGGAAATAATTCAGGGAATATCCTCTGGCTTCGTTTACAATAAACTGCCAGTTTCTGAGCGGGTGCGACAGTTCTTTCAGAAAAAGGTTCAGTCCGTCCATAATACCGTAATATTTGGACATTACTTCCTGAAGAACCGAATACTCCGGAGCGATGTCAACATCAAAGCTGTCCTGCGCGTTAAGAGCTGATGACTGTACCATTTTGAATCGTTTCTCCTTTCAGGGATGGGTTCGTGATGCGTGAAATATGAATCAAGTTTCTTTCCCCCTTTCGTAAAGGGGGATCAAGGGGGATTTTATTAAAATCGGTCAGCAGGTTAACGTGAGTTCGATATAAAACTGCCTGATTTTCATATAAAAACTTACCGCAAAGGACGCAGAGAAGCCGCAAAGAGCGCAATAATTTTTATTTCCGCTTTGCCGGAGCGGAAAAAACTCAGACATTGTGCATTCACAGCGTACTTTGCGTATCCTTTGCGTCCTTTGCGGTAAAAAATTATGTCGAACTCACGTCAGGTTACAGAAAATCCCCCCTGCCCCCCTTTACGAAAGGGGGATTTGAACTCAAGTTCCTTAGCATAAACTCCGTAATTTTACAAAGGAGAAGTGCAAAATCCCTGCGGCAGAATTCAATCCGACAGAGGCGGCAATTGAAAAAAAAATGCGGTTCCGCGCATTGAAACACCGAAACAGGGACTGAGCGTTTTATTTCATAAATCGCGGAAACCGTCAATGGGGCGGGCATGGTATCTGAGGGTGGGAATAGGCTGCTGTTTTCTCGTTCCCAAGCCGGGGCTTGGGAACGAGGAAAAAGTCGTTTTACAAAAGCGGGCAGCATAACCGTTACGTTTTTCTTCTGACTGATCCTTTTCTGAAAAAATCCGGAATATCATTGATAAGGGTAAGAAGGTGATTTCCGTTCTGCAAGATATCGTTGATATAGGCAGCCTGCTTTTCATTGAGATCGCCGCTTTCACATTGAAATGCTTCTGAAAAAGAAACGACAGCATTTAAAAGATTGCGGATATCGCTGCTCATATTGGTCAGGAAATCATTGTTTGCCCGGCTCGCGGCTGCTGCCAATCTGAGTTCGCTGACAAGAACTTTGCTTTCCATACGCAGTTTCCGTTTTTCCAACGCTCGGGCGATTGAATTGAGAAAGGAATCAACATCATCAATGGGTTTCAACTGATAATCAAAGGCACCGTCCGCCCTCATCCCTTTTATGACATTGTCAACTGTGGCAAAGCCGGTCAGGATAATCACCTCCATGTCTTCATCCAGTCCCTTTATTCGCCGGACAACCTCAAGCCCGCTGATACCGGGCATCCTGATATCGGTAATCACCAGATCAAAGGGTTCTGACTTGAACAGTTCCAGCCCGTCTTCGCCCGTTAATGCGCTTTTTACCCGAAATCCTTCCCTTTGCAGAAGAATTTCAAGATATTCGACGATGATTTTTTCATCGTCTATAATTAAAAGTTTCTCTTTCATAAAGCAGATATCACTCCGTGTAAGTGAGGAGTGAGAAGTGAAAAATAAAAATCAATATTCACTTCTCAATTGATTTCACGGAGCTATTTCCTGTTTTTTTTCTCCGGTAAAAACTAATTTTCCGGGTTGTCTGCGTATAATGGAAAGATTGTTTCGGAACACCTCGCGGCCGAAAGGATGAATCATCTTCAATGTGCCGGTATGAATGAAAATCCTGACAACACACCTGCAACTTTCTTCCAGTGCATTCAGCAGTTCATAAGCCGAAGAACCGTCAAAATCGCCTATGAGTTTCAGATGCAGACCGTCGTTTTTCCGATGAGACAGGATTCTGAAATTAGATGCCATTGGGATTCTCCTTTCTTTTGCGTCTGATGCTTCTTTTATCTTCGGAACTCAAATAAAACTGTTCCGATTTTTTCCGGCTGAAATCAGCCGATTTTCTTTTCGGACGAACTGCCGGATACCTAAGTTCGCAGAAATATCAGACTCTGATTTTTTTTTCTATCAGGGAAATTCTGATTTTATCCGGAAGATTTCTCAGAAAGGTAAAAAAATTCCCCCTTCGTACTCGTTCCCAAGCCCCAGATTAGGAACGCCTATCTGTGCCCGAAGCCCCGGCTTCGGTTCATCTCCACACGGGAAGCCGGGGCTTCCCGGGCAAGTGCGTTCCCAAGCCGGGGCTTGGGAACGAGAAAAATGTCTGTTATATATTCCTTTACTTGAAACATTTCAGTTAATGCCGGTTTTGCAGGGTGGGCAGAGCGCAACAAGATATTTTATAACTGCCTGATCTGCGCTCTGCCCACCCTGCTGCCGTATGAACCAAAATGTTTCAAGTAAGGGAATACCTAAAATATTTTTTAAACCATCCCGCAATGCCCCGCTCATACAAGTCTCAAGGGCTATGCGGGATAACTTGCAGCTTTGAGAAGAACATCGCGTAAATACTCTGCCTCGGCAAGCAGGGAATTAAGATGATTCGCCAATCTGCATTCACAGCGATAGGCGATCCGGCGGCTGTCAAGGGCAGCTACAGTTTTCGGCGGCAGCATGGGAAACACAGCGCGTACCTCGGAATAATCTAACTGTACACAACGGGGACATAAGCTCCGGCGTTTATCAAGGGCAATTTCTGTTCTGAGCGGTAACTCGGGAAGTACAGAACGTATAGCGGTCCATGTTATCGGAGTTCCGCTTTCAATAACAACGAAACAATATCTTTTGCGGGAGCGGTGATAGTGAATTGCATATTCGCAGATGCGTACAGAAACCCCGTCCCACCGGCGAATTAGAATGTTAAACGCCGTCTTTGGAGACTTGTTTAACAACTCATAGCTGTCATTTTTGAGCATTGTTGCGAGCTCTGCCGATTCATCTGAAAATGGAAAGTAAGTGAAGCCATGATCGTTTGCCCACTCTCCTATCAGAATTGAATGTTCCTTCTCGACTCTGAGGACTGCTGCCATAAATACTATTATGACCAGCACAGCGATTATCCAATCCATTGATTCTGCCTCCTGAATGCTTCGACATTTTCCGCTGTCCAAATCCCCCTTTTTTAAAGGGGGCAGGGGGATTTATAACGCGGAAATCTCTCAAAGCGGAACAATTTTTTTCCGTATGGCCAATTTGATAAGGTCGCCCATGGAACTGAGATTAAGCTTTGCCATGATATTGTATTTATGCGATTCCACAGTCTTGGGGCTTATGCACAATGTGTCGGCAATCTCTTTGGGGGATTTCCATTCTGCCAGCAACTGAAATACTTCGCGTTCACGCAGACTGAGAAGCCCGAAACCGTTTTTTTCAACCGTCCCGTCCTCCAATTCTTTTATGTGTCTTAAAAGGATGGTGGGCGTCATTGTGCTGAAATAGGTTCCGCCGCCGCTGACTGCCTTGATTGCCAGTATCAGATCGGACATCGGGTCTTCCTTAAGCACATAAGCAGAGATGCCGGCTTTGAAAAGATCAACCACAAATTCTCTGTCCGAGTGCATGGTGTAAATTATGACCCCGATATCAGGAGAAATTTTTTTGATCTGAAGAGTGGCGTCAAGCCCGTTCAGATCAGGCATGGATATATCTATAATCACGATTTCAGGCTGCAAAGACTCCGCCAGCTTCACTGCCTGCCTGCCGTTGAAAGCTTCGCCCACAACCTCGAATTCCGCGTAATCCCGCAGGCTGCTCCTGATTCCTTCAATTACGACGCGATGGTCATC